>JABFVX010000105.1 GCA_013362555.1 Mycobacteriaceae bacterium | reverse complement strand
CAGGGCGGCGCGCAGGGCGTCATCGGCCGCGCTGCGCGGGAACCCGGGGGCGGGGACCAGCACGAGTCGGTCCGACTCGGCCAGGGCACGCGCGAAATCCGCATAGCCCGAAGCCAATTCGGCGAGGTCCGCCCCCGGCAGCAGCCTGCGGCGGTCTGGTTGCATCGCGACGTCGGCCACCAGCAGCGCGGGCAGCGACAGCTCCTCGTCCGACCGGGTCGGCGCGCGCAGCACGTCCGGCGCCGCCTGCACCGGCCCCATGTCGTCCACCGGCAGCAGCCACCGCGCACGGGGCGTGGCGAACTGCCACCACCGCTCGCCGGACAACCGGATCTCCACCACGCCGCCGTCGAGTTCGGTTTCGGCGCGGCGGTACTCGTCGCCGTCGACGGTAATCGACTCCAGGGCGGGCAGTTCCAGCAACAGCTCGGCCGCCTCACCGCGCAGCGAAGCCCGCAGCGCGGCCGGATCGACGTCGCCGCGCAGTCGCAGCAGCACCTCGGTGTCCCACCCGGCCTGCGGACCGGTGTGCACCGGCCACACCAATCGCAGCGCGGGCGGGACCACCATGGCCTCGATGCCCGCCTCGCGCACCGCCCGCGCGGTGTCGGCGGCCGAGAAGCGCACCGAGCCGCTGGTAGACCGCACCTCGATCTCGTCGGCCACCGCCAGCACCGCGGTGAACCCGACCCCGAACCGCCCGACCGCGCCCGTGGCATCGGCCGTCGCCTCTTTACCGGAGGCCCGCAGCGCCGCCATGGCCTGGACGCCGGTCGCGGTCAGCGCGGCGCCGGTATTCGACAATCGCAGAATCCGCCGCTCGCTGTCGAGTTCCACCGACATCCGGCCTGCCACGCTTGCGGCCGCCGCGGCATCGGCGGCGTTCTGGGCCAGTTCGGTCAGCAGCCGATCGCGATACCCCGCCCGGACCAGGTCTCCCTCGCTGGCGGCGTCTTCCCGCAGACGCGTCGGCGAGCCGCGCCACGCGGCCAGCACCGACTCCCGCAGCGCCGCCGTCCCGAACGGGTCGATCACTCGCCTTCGGGCGTCTCGGCCCCGTCGCGCTCAGCGGTGTCGTCCGCGGAAGCTTGTTGTTCTGTTCCGGACTGCTCGGCATCGACCGGCTCGGCCTCGCCGTCCCCGGCAGTCAGCTTGTCGTCGAGCGGGGCGGGGGCTTCGGCGGGCCGGGCCACGTCCACGACTTCGACCGCCGCGTCGTCATAGGCGGCGTAGGCGGGCGAGCCCGCACCGGTCGGGAGGGTGGTGTCGGAGTGCGCGCCGCAGCCGTACTCCGCGCTCACCACTCGGCCGTCCGCGGAGTATTCGTTGCCGCAGACGCCGAAGCCCGCGTGCAGCGCGCCTGCCAACGGCAGGTAGAAACCGCACAGGCCGCAGGTGGACGCTGCGGCTCTCGCCATGTCCGAAGCCGGGCCGTAGTCTCCCTCGTACCAGCGCTGCGCGGCGGCCGTCCGGCCTTCGCGGCTGAGCACCTGGCTGCGGCCGAGGCCGAGTTCGTCGGCGACGTCGTCGACCTCCGGGTCGCCGGTGGCCACATATCCGGGCTCGAGGCGATCGTCGTGGTCCGTGGGGGCCAGGAGGTCGCCGGGGGCCAGGTCGCCGGGGCGCACGCGGCGCTCCCACGGCACCCATTCCGGGGCGGTGAGCGCCTCCGGGCCGGGCAGCAGGGCCGACTCGCTGACCGTGACGCGATCCGAATCCGGCGCGGCCGCCACCACGACGGCCCACTGCCAGCCGCGGTAACCGGGCAGCGTCGCCGCGAACCGGTGCGTCGCGGCCACCGCCACGCCGTCGACCTCGTCCTCGTAGGTGAGGCCGAGATACTCGCCGACCGCGGTTTCGCGCAGTGCCAGCAGCGACTCACGCGCGAAATCGACGGCATCAGCCAAAAGATTCCGACGCGTGGGCATGGACGACCCGGTGGGAGCACTCACATCGGCCATTTTGCCGCATAGGCTGAGCAGGTGCGCACATCGGCCCGGTCGCTTGTCGCGGTTGTGATGCTCGCCGGCCTGCTGAGCGGTTGCGCGGCCGGCGAACCCGACGTTCCGCGGTGGCGGGTGGTGATCCTCGGAACTCAGCCGCACGACACGGCCGCCTTCACCGAGGGCCTCGACATCGACGGCGACACGCTGTACGAATCTACCGGCATAGTCGGCCGGTCCTGGGTCCGCGCCACCGATCTGACCGGGCATGTCGTGCGTGCCCAGGCCACTCTGCCCGCCCCGCTGTTCGGCGAGGCCGTCGCCGTGGCCGACGGCCGGATGTGGCAGCTGACGTGGCGCGATCACGTTGCGATCGAGCGCGACCCCGGCACCCTGGCCGAACGCCGCCAGGTCACGCTCGACGGGGAGGGGTGGGGCCTGTGCGACCGGCGCGGCGTGCTGGTGTCCAGCGACGGGACCAACGCGCTGCTGTTCCGCGAGCCGAACGACTTCGCCCCCATCGGCCGGGTGCGTCTGGACCGCTGGCCGAACCTGCGCCTGAACTCGCTGGCCTGCGCCGCGGACGGCGCGGTGTACGCCAACGACTATCCGACCGACCGCATCCTGCGCATCGACCCGGACCTCGGCACGGTGACCGCCGCCATCGACGCCTCGGCCCTGCGCCCCGTGCCGCTCGACCAGCGTGTCGGCAATGTCCTCAACGGCATCGCCCAGGTCCCCGGCACGGACCGCTTCCTGCTGACCGGCAAATACTGGCCCGTGACCTTCATCGTCAACTTCACCCCGGCCTGACCGGCTGACCACACGAGGCGGCGGGCTGCCAGAATTGACTGGTGCCCCGCCGCCACCCCGGCTTCGATCGCTACCCACCCGTGCCGCCGCGCCGCGACGATCACGACGTCGGCCGCGACAGCCATGCCGCCGCCACCGAGCACCTGCCGCCGACGCGCGCCCCGCGCAAACTGACGGTGACTCGGGTGCTCGCGCTGCGCAGCCGGGAACTGACAGCGCGCGGCTTCGCGACCTTCCAGCGCGCGGCGAAAGCCGACGGCGCCGACGAGTCCGGCCTGACCGCACTCACCTACACCGTCATGACCAGTTTCGCGTGCGACGCCGCGGTCGCGGTCGCGTTGGCGAACACGCTGTTCTTCTCCGCCGCCACCGCCGAGAGCAAGGAGAAGGTGGCGCTGTACCTGCTGATCACCATCGCGCCGTTCGCGCTGATCGCTCCGCTCATCGGGCCGATGCTCGACCGCATCCAGCACGGCCGCAGGCTGGCGCTGGCCACGTCGTTCCTGCTGCGCGGCGGCTTGGCCGGACTGCTGATCTTCAATTTCAACAGCTGGATGCTGTACCCGGCAGCGCTCGGGCTGCTGGTGTTCAGCAAATCGTTCTACGTGCTCAAGAGCGCGGTCACGCCGCGGGTGGTGCCGCCGACCATCGACCTGGTGCGCACCAACTCCCGGCTGACCGTGTTCGGCCTCGTCTTCGGCACGATCGTCGGAGGCGGCATCGCCGCCGCGCTGACCGGCCTGTTCAAGACCAACGGCCCGCTGTGGTTCGTGGTGGCGCTCGGCGTGGCTGGGGCCTACCTCAGCCTGCGGATTCCGTCCTGGGTCGAGGTCACCGAGGGCGAAGTGCCCGCCACTTTGACCTACCACGGCTCCAACTCCCGCACCGAGGTCATCGAGCGCGACGCCCCGACGCTGGAACTTCCGGGCGGCAAGCCGGCCAAGCGCCGCCAGCCGCTGGGCCGGGCAGTGGTCACCGGGCTGTGGGGCAACAGCGCCGTCAAACTGCTCACCGGGTTCTTGACGCTGTACATCGCCTTCGTGGCCAAGGCGCAGACCCACAACGACGCCATCCAGCAGGCCGCCATGCTCGGCGCGGTCGGGGCCGCCGCGGGCGTCGGCAACTTCGCGGGCAATGCCACCGGCGCCCGGCTCTCGCTCGGCAGGCCCGCGCTGATCGTGCTGCGCTGCACCGCTGCCGTCACCATCGTCACGGTAGTCGCGGCGATCCTGGGCAACCTGCTCGGCGCGGTGATCTGCGCGCTGGTCAACGCGGGCGCCGCCGCGCTGGCGAAGGTCTCGCTGGACGCGGCGATCCAGGACGACCTGCCCCAGGAGTCGGTTGCGTCGGCGTTCGGGCGCTCGGAGAGCGTCCTCCAACTGAGCTGGGTGTTCGGCGGAGCGCTCGGGCTGCTGCTGCCGACCGACTACTGGATCGGATTCGGCGTGGTCGCGGCGATTCTCGGGCTGTTATTCGCGCAGACCTTCGTGAGCTATCGTGGCCACTCGCTGCTGCCGGGCCTCGGCGGCAACCGTCCGGTCCACGCCGCCCAGGAGGTCCCCCGGCGATGATCCGCTCCCGCAAGGCGCTGTTGGCGTGCGCGGCGGTGCTCGCGGTCGCGGGCGTCGTCGCCGCGGCCGTGTTCATCGCACGCGACAGGCGCGGGACGCCCGCGCCGCCGGAGCTGACCGCGTCCGCGCAGGGCCGGTCGATCACGGTCGCGCCGCTCAAGTACTGCTCGCTCGAACTCACCGACTGCGCCGACGGCGCTACCGCCGAACTCGCGGTGCCGCCGGAGCACCCGCTGCGGCTGACGCTGCCCGCGGCGGTCACCGACGCCCCGTGGCGGCTCATCGCCGTGTACCGCGGCGCGGACGGCAAGCCGGTCCCCGAGGAACACACATACCCCAAAGGCGGCGGCGCCGAGATCACGGTGCGGTCCACCGCCACCCCGCCCCTGCCGTTGTCGGGCGTGGAAATCCAGATCCCGTCCCGGGTCGTCGACCGAGACGGCATCCCCTACGCACGCGGCATCTGGTCCATCAAAACGTCCTGAAGGCGTCCGCCATTCACACTGGTCGACGGAAGGACGCCTTCCGGACGGTTGACGAAGGACCTGGCTATGCGTCGAGTTCGCGTGCCACGGCGCGGACGACCTCGGAGATCTTCTGGGCGGTCTTGCGGTCCGGGTAGCGGCCCTTGCGCAGCTCCGGCTGCACGACCGACTCGAGCAGCTTGATCATGTCCTCGACCATGCCGTGCAATTCGTCCGGAGTGTGCCGCTTCTCCTTGGGCCTGCCGTCTTTGCGCCCCGCGTCCTTGCGGCCGCCGAGCTGGCGCGACACCGACGGGACCGGGTCCAGCACCTTCAGGCTCAGCGCCTGTGGGCCGCGCTTGCCTGCCGCCATGCCGAACTCCACCCGCTGGCCAGGTTTCAGCGTCTCGACGCCCTTGGGTAACGCGGACGAGCGGACGTACACGTCCTCGCCCTCCTCCTGGGACAGGAAGCCGAAACCCTTCTCGACGTCGTACCATTTCACCTTGCCGGTCGGCACTGAGCTCACCCGTTCGTTCGTCAGGCCCGGTTGAAATCCCGGGTTTCACAAAGAACGCGCCCTACTCGGTTGCAGGACGCGAATGGGACGAGTCTACCCCCAGCGACGATCCGCAGACATCCCGGTTTGCGGTTGTCCCGCGCCATGGGGTACGAATAGATACGAACCGATCGGATCGAATTGCATGTCCGTTTCGCCCGAGCCGTGTGACCTTGGTCACATCAAGTTAAGGTAACGGTGCGGTCGCGGTCTGCAAGAACAGTGCGACACGCCACACCGAGCTGCGGCGATATGCCCGCTTCTACCCGAATGCGGCACCCGCGCCCGACCCGACACGCCGGTTACCAAAAAGTGATTTTTCAGCCACCTCGTCGTAGGGTCCTTCTCGGCCGGTAATCCGGCCGACACCGGGCCCGCCGCGCCGAACCTCGTCCCGCGGGAACCGGAAACCCGACAAAACCACCGGGACGAGGGACAGGGACCGTCACATCCAGTGACACCATCCCCGATTCACGGGATCACCGGCGGGACATGCCTCTCAGTCCCCACCCGACAGTGACCCGCGGGGCGCGTGGAGAGGAACCGAGCCGAACCATGAGTGGACGCCACCGAAAGCAGACCAACACCGGCCGTACAGTCGCCAAGGTCGCCGTCACGGGTGCCATCATCGGTACCGCGAGCGCCGCGCTGGCGAGCAACGCCAGCGCCGCCCCGGACCACGACTGGGACCGTCTGGCCCAGTGCGAGGCAGGCGGCAACTGGCACACCAACACCGGAAACGGCTACCAGGGCGGGTTGCAGTTCTCCCCCGGCACCTGGAAGGCCAACGGCGGCGGACAGTTCGCCGCTACTGCTGACCAGGCCAGCCGCGAACAACAGATTGCCGTCGCCGAGCGCGTGCTGGCCCGCCAAAGCTGGAACGCCTGGCCCAGCTGCTCATCCCGTCTCGGCCTGAACAGCGGCGTCACCCACCGCACCGTCGCGCCGTCGCCGCAGTCGGTCAACCCGCTGCAGCCGCTCCAGCGCTTCGCGCCGAAGATGCAAGCGCCGCGCCCGCACCTCAACAACGCGCCGGCTGTCAATAACGACGCTCAGCGCTCGCGGGACGCCCTCGAGTCCGTCAGCCGCGCGTTGCACACCGCACAGGCCAACGGCGCCGCGGTGCCGCGCGAAATCGTCAACTTCGTCGACGGCGCCCGCAGCTCGGGAATGCAGCTCTCCCCGCAGGTGATCGGCTTCTACGAAGCCAACAAGCGGATGCTTCCCGGAAACTGACAGTACGTATCGAAAGTCAGGCCCCGCAACCGAATTTCGGTTGCGGGGCCTGACTTTCGGTAAGGGCTGTTGCGCCGCTGGTCAGCGGTTGATCACCGTGTGCGGGTGCGCGTAGGGCAACTGCTCGGCGGGAACCGGAAACTCGCTGTCTTCGCCAAAAGGAGAAAGTCCCCCGGAACGGGCCGACGACAGCTCGGTGACGGCATGCTCCCCATCCCCCAACTGGGGCCAACCCGGATCGACATAGGCTTTCTTCGATTTGATGACCATGCAGAGATAGTAATCGGTCCCCCGATCCCCCTTCCAGAATGACCCGTGAAGTGCAGAATCCAACGGCGCTGCTCGCGAGGCCCTGCGGTGTTACGCGAGCTGCCTCCTCGGGCCGCCGCCTCACAGCGCAGGACGCACCTCATGGGTCATTCTGGAAGGCACTCGCAGCGACCATAGTTACCCTTGTGCCGATGACTGATGCGCGGATACCGGCGGGCGGCCTGGCCGAGTGGTTGGCTGGGCGGTCGGACGACGAGTTGGTCGAGTTGCTGCGACGGCGGCCGGACCTGACCGTTCCGCTGCCGCCGTCGATGAGCGTGCTGGCACAGCGGATGGAACAGCGGGCCTCGCTGGCGCGGGCCGCGGACGAGTTCGACACGTTCACCTTCGCCGTCATCGACACCATGCTGGCCGAACTGGACGACCTGGTGTTCGGCAACGGCCGCGACGGCGCGCTGAGCCGCACCCAGGTGCACAAGTTCGTCGCCGACCGGGCAGGCAAGGCCACTGTGGATCGCGCCGCCGTCGACGCCGCCCTCGACGAACTGCTCGCGTCCGGGGTCGCCTGGGGAGACGATGCGGCGCTTCGGCTCACCACCGGCGCCGAGTCCGTCTTGCCGTGGCCCGCCGGATCCCTTGCCGCCGACGACGCGCTGCCGGAGGACACGCTCGCCGCAGCGCTGGCGGCGATCGGCGAGCCGGAGCGCCAACTGCTCGAGCGGCTGGCGCACACCGCTCCGATCGGCCGCACCCGAGACGCCGCCCCCGACACCCCGCCGGACCGCCCGGTGCCCAAGTTGCTGGCCGCCGGACTGCTGCGCAAACTCGACGACCAGACCGTAGAACTGCCCGCCCAAGTCGCCCGCATGGTCCGCGGCCTGCCGCCCGTGCACGCCGCGCTCGCCCCGCCCGGCCTGCCGACCGTGGAACGCCCCACCCGCGACATCGACGGCGCAGCAGCGGGCGAGGTGCTCGAGTTGCTGCGGCAGTGCACGGACGTGCTGCACGTGCTCGGCGAGACGCCTGCGCCGGTGCTCAAAACCGGCGGCATGGGCGTACGCGAGCTGCGCCGAGTCGCCAAGCAGGCCGGAATCGACGAGGCCCGGCTCGGCTTGCTCGTCGAGATACTGGCAGCCGCGAATCTGCTCGGCCGCGGCACCCCGGATCCGTTGCCGGACACCGTCGACCTGCACGACGACTACTGGGCCCCCACCGTCGCCGTGGACGGCTGGCTGGACGCCCCCACCGCGCACCAGTGGCACGTCCTGGCCAAGGCCTGGCTGGAGATGGCGCGGCTGGCGTGGCTCATCGGCATGCGCGACCGCAGCGAGAAGCCGGTCGCCGCGCTGTCCGACGAGCTCTACAGCCCGACGGTGGCCGCCAACCGGCGCATCGTGCTCGAGCAGCTCGCCGCGCTCGCGCCCGGCCACACCGCCGCGCCCGCGGACGTGATCGCCGCGCTCTCCTGGCAGCGGCCCCGGTGGAGCGGCAGGCTACGCGGAAACATGGTCGAACGCATCCTGGACGAAGCCGCGGCGCTCGGCGTCACCGGCCGCGGCGGGCTCAGCTCGCCCGGCCGGGCCCTGCTCGCAGGCGAATCCGACGCCGCCGAGAAAGCCATGGCCAAGGCCCTGCCCACCCCGGTGGACTATGTGCTGGTGCAGGCGGACCTGACGGTGGTCGCGCCGGGCCCGCTGACTCCGGAACTCAAGCACCGCGTCGAGCAGGTCGCCGACTTGGAGTCCGCGGGCGGGGCGACCGTGTACCGCATCGGCGAGACCACCGTACGGCGCGCACTCGACGGCGGGGTCACCGCCGCGGCGCTGCACGAACTGTTCGCCACGCACTCCACAACGCCGGTGCCGCAAGCACTCACCTACCTGATCGACGATGTCGCCCGCAGACACGGCAGGCTGCGGGCAGGCGTGGCCCGGTCCTTCCTGCGCTGCGACGACCCCGCGCAGCTGGCCGAGGTGCTGAAGTCGCCGGCGGCGGCGGACCTGGCGCTGCGCGCCATCGCCCCGACAGTGGCCATCTCCCAAGCGCCGCTGTCGGAAGTCCTCGACACACTGCGCGGCGCCGGATTCACACCCGCGGGCGAGGACTCCGGCGGCCACATCGTCGACCTCCATGCCCGCGGCGCACGCATCATCACCCGCCGGTCGCCGCGCGGCGGGGCCCCGCGCCTGCCCGGCATCGCTTCGCCGGAGCAGCTGCGGCACTTGGTGGCCGAGCTGCGCGCGAACGACCGGGCGGGAAGAACTCAGGGCGGCAACGTGATCCGGGCCGACGGCAGCAAGGTCACCGGCGCCGCCATCGTGGCGCTGCTCCAGCTGGCCGCCCGCGGCCGCCGCCAAGTAACCCTCACCTACGTCGATGCACAGGGCGTGGCGTCACAGCGCGTCGTCGACCCCGTCCGCGTCGCCGCCGGCCAGCTCGACGCCTTCGACTCCGCCACCGGCTCGCTGCGCTACTTCTCCCTCCACCGCATAGTCTCGGTCAACATCGTGGAGTAGCGCCCCTCAGCCGATCGTGGGGCCGAGGAGATCGTCAGCGTCGGTGATGCGGTAGGCGTAACCCTGTTCCGCGAGGAAACGCTGGCGGTGCGCGGCGTATTCGGCGTCGAGGGTGTCGCGGGCGACGACGGAGTAGAAGTGGGCCTGGCCGCCGGACTGCTTCGGGCGCAGCAGCCGGCCGAGGCGCTGGGCCTCTTCCTGGCGGGAGCCGAAAGTCCCGGACACCTGGACGGCGACGGAGGCCTCAGGCAGGTCGATGGAGAAGTTCGCCACCTTGCTCACGACGAGCACGGGAATCTCGCCGCGGCGGAACGCGTCGAACAGCGCCTCGCGCTCTTTGGTTTTGGTGGAACCCTGAATCACCGGCGCGTTCAACGCCTCGCCGAGCTCGTCGAGCTGATCCAGGTAGGCGCCGATCACCAGGCTGGGGGCGTCCGCGTGGCGGGACAGGATCGATTTCACCACCGGGATCTTGGTGCGCGCCGTGGAGCACAGCTTGTAGCGCTCCTCCGGCTCGGCGACGGCGTATGCCATCCGCTCCGCGTCGGTGAGGGTGACACGCACTTCGACGCACTCCGCAGGCGCGATCCAGCCCTGCGCTTCGATCTCCTTCCACGGCGCGTCATAGCGTTTCGGGCCGATCAGCGAGAACACGTCGCCCTCCCGGCCGTCCTCGCGCACCAAGGTCGCGGTGAGCCCGAGGCGCCTGCGCGACTGGAGGTCCGCCGTCATGCGGAAGACCGGCGCGGGCAGCAAGTGCACCTCGTCGTAGATGATCAGCCCCCAGTCGCGGGAGTCGAAAAGCTCCAGGTGTTTGTACTCGCCCTTGGTCTTGCGCGTGATCACCTGGTAGGTCGCGATGGTGACCGGGCGGACCTCCTTGCGCTCGCCGGAGTACTCGCCGATCTCCTCCTCGGTGAGCGAGGTGCGCGCGATCAACTCCCGCTTCCACTGCCTGCCCGCGACCGTGTTGGTGACCAGGATCAGCGTGGTGGCTTGGGCTTTGGCCATCGCCGCCGCCCCCACCATGGTTTTGCCTGCGCCGCAGGGCAGCACGACCACGCCGGAGCCGCCCGCCCAGAATGATTCCGCCGCCATCTCCTGGTAGTCGCGCAGCTTCCAGTGCCCGTTTGCGAAGTCGAGGTCGATCCGGTGCGCCTCGCCGTCGACGTAACCCGCGAGATCCTCCGCGGGCCAGCCGATTTTCAGCAGCATCTGCTTGAGCCTGCCGCGCTCCGAGGGGTGCACGACGACGGTGTCGTCGTCGATGCTCGCGCCCAGCATGGGGGCGATCTTCTTGTTGCGGCGCACCTCCTCCAGAACCGCCCGGTCCAGGCTGGCCAGCGTGAGGCCGTGCGCCGGGTGCTTCGCGAGCTGGAGTCTGCCGTAGCGCGACATCGTGTCGACCACGTCGACCAGCAGCGGCTGCGGCACGGCGTAGCGAGAGTAGGTGACCAGCGCGTGCACCACCTGCTCCGCATCGTGCCCGGCGGCACGCGCGTTCCACAGCGCCAAGGGCGTGACCCGGTAGGTGTGCACGTGTTCCGGCGCCCGCTCCAGCTCCGCGAAGGGCGCGATCGCCGCCCGCGCCTCGCCGGCGAGCGGGTGGTCGATCTCCAGCAGCAGCGTCTTGTCCGACTGGACGATCAGCGGCCCGGGGGCGTGGTCGGAGGGCATCCCCCCACGATAGTCACCTGCTCCGACACCTTCCAGAATGACCCGTGACGTGCGGTGAGCGCACGTCACGGGTCATTCTGGAAGGTGTTCCTAGGTCTCCTGGGGAACCAGTTCGGTGTCGTAGAAGCAGAAGTGGTCTTTGATCTGGGCCACGTCCGGCTTGGGCGTCGGATAGGCCCAGACGATGTCCTGTCCGCCGGGCGTCGACCAGTAGTCGGCGTCGCCCTTGAACGGGCAGTGCGTGTGCGTGTCCGACGGCGTGAGCAAGTCGACCCGGACGTCCTCGGGCGGCAGGTAGTACCGCACCGGGCACCCGGTCTCGCGCAGCACCAGCGGCCGCGTGCTTTCCGCCAGCACCTGTCCGTCCCGAATTACGCGCACATGCTCGCTGCCCTGCTCGACGGTGATGTGATGCCCAAGAGTCATAGCTGTGTCAGCGCTCACGCCCGGCCGGTTGTTCCCGGTGCGGCGGGCCGATGCGAACCCTCGAGTAGAGTTCCGAGGGTGAGTGCAGCGCAGCTGGTGGATCAATTCGAATCGCATCGCACTCATCTGCTGGCCGTCGGATACCGGTTGACCGGCAGCGTGAGCGACGCCGAGGACGCGGTGCAGGAGAGCTGGCTGCGGCTGGCGGGGACGGATCCGGCCGAGGTCCGGGACCTCCGCGGCTGGCTGACCACCGTGGTGAGCCGGATCTGCCTGGACCGGCTGCGCAGCGCCGCGCAGCGGCGGGAGAGCTACATCGGGCAGTGGCTGCCCGAACCGGTCGTCACCCCAGTCGCCTCCGCGGCCGCGCCGGACCCGCTGGAGTCGGTGGTGCACCACGAGGACAACCGGTTCGCCGCGATGGTCGTGCTGGACACTCTCACCGCACCGCAGCGGGTCGCCTTCGTGCTGCACGACGGATTCGGAGTGCCGTTCGAAGAGGTAGCCGAGATCCTCGGGGTCACGGCGGCATCCGCCCGACAACTCGCGTCGCGCGCCCGCCGGTCGGTCCACACCGACACGGCCGCCGCGCCCGCGCTGTCGCAGGAGCACGAGCAGGCCGTCGAGCGCCTGGTCGCCGCGCTGGCCACGGCCGATCTGGAAACCATCGTGGCCGCGCTGCACCCGGACAGCCTCGTGGTCGGCGACGCGGGCGGCACCACTCGGGTCGCGCTCAACGTCGTCACCGGGCCGGACCGGGTCGCTCGGTTCTTCCTCGGCCTCCAGACCAAGTACGGCCCGCTGTTCGAGACCGCGATTCCGGTCATGGTGAACGGCATGCTCGGTCTGCTCATCCCGGAGACCCCCGACCGTCCGCGGCACGTCCTGGGCTTCTTGGTGCGGGAGGGCAAGGTGGCAGGCATCTACGATGTCGCGAATCCCGCGAAGCTCACCGGCATCCGGTTGTAGGTCCGCGCCGATTCGGCGAATAGTCCCAACCGGGCACAATTCGGGCGTACCCGGTTTCCGAATTGCCCTGAAGTTAAAACAAATCGAGCTCGTTCACCGATTGTTCACCTTGTGTATACCAACCGGACAGATGCCGAGCCCATCTTCATGTGCAAATGAGAAACAGAAAGCCAGTGTCCCCACCGCCGTAACTCCAGCGTAAGTCCGGTCGATTGGAGAGATTGTGCTCACTTCCGACTCAGAAACCCTAGGTCTGGTCCGGTCCATTTGGCCGAAGTTCAAATTCGGACGACATGAGACTATTCCGGCGGGCCTGAACACCGAGTCGGAACAGGGACGGCGCAACTCCCGCAACCGTAAGCCGCCCATTCCCACCATTCAATGGCACACCGCCGTAGTGGCCCGCAGGCTGCTGGATTCCCCGAATACCCTCGCGCTGGAATTGAGTTCGGCAGGCGCACGCCCGCTGCACACGCTCGCTCCCGGACAATACGCCTGGCTCGCGGTGTCGGCGCCCGACGACGATCCCAACATTCTGAGATACAGCCTCTGGATGGCGCCACGCCTCGGCAATTCCCGCCTGACTATCCGGCTGGTGGACGGCTTCAATTCCGGATTCGCGGGCGAAGCGTCCAACTATCTCCACTACCACCTTTACGACGGCGACAGTCTCGAGGTGGGCCTGCCTTCCAACGCCCCGGTCTGCCTGGTCGATCGCGGCTGACCTACTTCCTGATCCCGGGTGTGCGCGGGTCCGCGCCGACGCAGGCGATAGCCATGCAGCCCGGCGGCCAGTTCGAGCCCGGCGGCGCGGGGACGCGACCGAGGCACTCGAACACGGTGCAGCCGGGGTAGGCGTACTTCCCCACGCCGAGCGCACCGAGTGTCACCTCGGGGTTCATGATGCTCGGGTCGGTGACGAAGACCTCCGGCAGCGGTATGTAGGGCCCGGGGTCGCGCACCGCGGGATTGCGCACCGACATCATCACCGCCCGGTTGAGGTCGTGGCGGTTGTTGCGCCCGCTCGGGTTCACCAGCCCGGTGGTGGTGACCACCAGCCCCAGGCTGGGCACCGTGAAGGTGTCCTGGCGCATCGCCCCGACCATCATCGACGCGTCCGCGGGCAGCCCGGTCAGTTCGACGCATCGAGTATCCCTGGTGAGAAACAGATATCCGTAACACGGCATGGCCGCGCTCGGACTGGTGGCGCGACGCAGGTACTCCGCCGACACCACCTGCTTGCCGTTCCAGTTGCCGCGGTTGGCCACGAGCAGTCCCAGCTGAGCGAAATCGTCGCCTGGCAGCAGCAGGTTCGCGTAGCCGTAGGTGTGTCCGGACCGGTCCCGCGCCCAGTGGTAGTCGCCGGGCCGGATCCCCAGCGGGTCGAACAAGTTCCGCTGCGCGTAAGCCTGGAAATCTTCGCCGACGGCGCGTTCCACGACATACACCAGCAGATCGACAGCGTGCTGGCTGTAGCTGTACTGGGTGCCCGGCCGGGTCACGATCGGCAGCCCCAGCGCCTGGGCGACGATATTCGGGTCGAGCGGAATCACCGCAGTGACCCCTTCGGTGGCCGCTCCCACCGCCAATCCCGAGGTCTCGGTGAGCAACTGGCGCACGGTGATCTCGCGGTGCGCGGCGTCGCCCAGTCCGGGCGGGAGGTGCCTGCCGACCGGGTCGTCGATCCCGAGCTTGCCGCTGTCGAGGGCGATGCCGGTCACCAGGCTCACCACGCTCTTGGTGCTGCTCCACAAATTCCACGCGACGCCGCCTGCACGGTCGTCCAGCGATCCCTTGGCAACGAGGCAGTTGTTGCGGAACACCTTGAAGGTGGCGCGGTCCGCGGTCACCGTCTCGGCCATGGCCCGCCGCAGCGCCGCCGAGTCCATCCCGACTTCCTCCGGGGTCGCGGTCTGCGGCCTGCGCGCGTCGGTCAACGTGCAGTGCTTCAGCCCGTTCGGCGCCGCGCCCGCCTGGGCGCCCACACTGAACGAGAGGATCCCCAGCAAGGAAATGGTTAGAAGAACAAAGCGTCTCACAACGGCTGGTCGGCCACCGATCTCATTCCGTTACAACACATGACCGCCGTGTGCGGCCGGCGTGGCCGGTCGACCGGGCACGCCGGCCGCACACGGCGGTCATGGCAAACGCACCGCACCAGGGTGCGCGGCAGTCAGCCCCGGCGGGCCGTGACGGCGGCGGCGAGGCGGTCGAGTTGGACGGCCGTGGTGTCCCAGTCGAGGCAGGCGTCGGTGATGGACTGGCCGTAAACCAACTCCTCGGCGCGGCCCAGCTCGAGGTCTTGGCGGCCCGCGACGAGGAAGCTCTCCAACATCACGCCGACCACCTCGCGGTCGCCGGCGGCGATCCGCTGTGCCAAGTCGGCTACCACGTCGGCCTGTCGGTTGTGGTCTTTGTTGCTGTTGCCGTGGCTGGCGTCGATCACCACCCGGCGGGCCAGGCCCGCCTTCTCCAGCCGCAGGCCCGTGTCGGCGACCGAGGCGGCGTCGTAGTTCGGGCCCGCGCTTCCGCCGCGCAGGATGACATGGCAGTCCGGATTGCCTGCCGTACGGATCAAGGCGGACTGGCCGTTGAGGTCGGTGCCGGGGAAGACGTGACTGGCCGCTGCGGCCCGCACCCCGTCCACCGCCACCTGGACGTCGCCGTCGGTGCCGTTCTTGATGCCGACCGGCATCGACAGCGCGCTGGAGAGCTGGCGGTGCACCTGGCTGGCGGCGGTGCGCGCGCCGATCGCGCCGTAGGACACCAGGTCCGCGATGTACTGCGGGGTGATCGGGTCGAGGAACTCGCACGCCACCGGCAACCCGAGCGCGGTGATGTCGACCAGCAGCCGCCTGCCGAGGCCGAGGCCGGTGTTGACGTCGAAGCTGCCGTCCAGGCGCGGGTCGTTGATCAGCCCCTTCCACCCGAGGGAGGTGCGCGGCTTCTCGAAGTAGACCCGCATCACCAGGTGCAGGCGGTCCGCCAGCTCAGCCGCCTTGCCCGCCAGCCGGGCGGCATAGTCGCGGGCGGCGACCGGGTCGTGCACCGAGCACGGACCGACGATCACCATCAGACGGTCGTCGGCGCCGTTGAGCACATCGACGGTGGCGCGGCGGCCCGCTCGCACGATGTCGGCGGCGGCGTCGCTGATCGGGTGCTCGGCGCGCACGGCGACCGGCGAATGCAGCGGGCTGATCCCGACCGTCCGCTGATTGTCGAGATCAGCGTGTTTGGCCGGGAGCCCCAGCGAAGAGGTCATGACTTCGGGTCCTGTTCTGTCCTGGCCGACCCGAGAAGAAAACTTTGCCTCCGAGCCGGTCGAGACGGCTCGGGGTGGCGTAGGTCAGCGCGGCGCGGAGGCGTCGCGGACCGGCCCACCCAGGGCCGTCCCGCTAAACCAAAACGCATAGCCGCGCTGCATGCGGCAGACTTTACCAGACAGCGTCAGTGCAAGATGAGGCGCCGCGACACGCGGCGTTCGGAACAGGCTCAGTCGAACTCGTAAGTCACCCGGGTGAGTCGTTCGGACAGTTCCCACAGGCCGGATGCCGTCGCGATGTCTCGCGACGCGGCCGACGAGCGGGCCCGGGTCGGCCCGCCGCGCATGCCGCCGAGGGACTCCGGTCCGTAGTAGGCGCCCGCCCCGACCGGCATCGCGGCGGCGTACAGCTCGGGCAGCGCGCCCATGGCCGCGCTCTGGGCGAAAAGCCTGTTGCCCAAAGCCATCATCCGGTCGAGCGCGGACTCGGTGTGGCTCTGCAAATTGGTGGCGGCATACCCGGGGTGCGCCGCCACCGAAAGCACAGAGCTTCCCGCCGCCGTCAGCCTGCGCTGCAACTCGTAGGTGAACATCAGATTGGCCAGCTTGGCCTGCCCGTACGCGGCCCAGCGCCGGTAGGGCCGCCGCTCCCAGTTGAGGTCGGCGAGGTCGACCCGCCCGCTGTGGTGCGCGCCGCTGGACACCGTGACGACGCGGTCGCGTATCCGGCCCAGCAGCAGTCCCGTGAGCGCGAAGTGGCCGAGATGGTTCGTGCCGACCTGCATTTCGAATCCGTCGACCGTGCGCCGGAACGGCACGGCCATCACCCCGGCATTGTTGATCAGGACGTCTATCGGATCGGGCAGCGCGGCCGCGCACTCGCGCACCGAGGCCAAGTCGGCCAGGTCCAGCCGCACCACCCGGGCCCGGCCCGGGTACCCGTCCGCGACCATCTGCCCCTTCGCCACGTCCCGGCAAGCCAGGACGACCGAGGCTCCCCGATCTGCCAGCGCCCGGGCCGCCACCGCCCCGAGCCCGCTGTTGGCTCCGGTGATGAGAAACGTCCGCCCCTGCTGATCGGGGATGTCTGCCAC
Source organism: Mycobacteriaceae bacterium (assembly GCA_013362555.1). Taxonomy (GTDB): domain Bacteria; phylum Actinomycetota; class Actinomycetes; order Mycobacteriales; family Mycobacteriaceae; genus JABFVX01. The sequence continues at coordinate 3,732 of JABFVX010000105.1, read as the reverse complement.
GCCCCAGGTACTCACGTTGGCAACCCTATCGGCGTACTCAGATTGCGTCCTTCATTCAATCGGATTGAATGCAGGACGCATTCAGGGCCGGCCGGCCGCATCACGGTCGTATCGACGTGCTGTGCAACACCTTCAGTAACGCGCCATGAGGTACACACCGACCACGACCATCACGCCCGCGGTAACGCGGCGGGAGCTGACGGGATGGCGCGGGAACCCCATCAGCCCGAAATGGTCGATCATCAAAGCGACGAACATCTGACCCGCGATGATGACGGCATTGAAGGTGCTGACCCCGACGTCGGAGGCGACGGCGATCATCGCCAGGATCGCCGCGCCGCCCAGCAAGCCCCCGAACGGAGCCCATTTGGGCATCGCCTGCACATCGGCGCGAGTTGGCCACGGCCTGCGCCCGGTCACCGCGACCCACCCGATCAGCAGAATCGCGAATCCGCTGAACGCGACCGCGTAGGAGATCACTCCGCACAGCCACACGTTCTTCAAGGCGAGCTTGAGCGAATTCTGACACCCCGCCTCGACCGACCGCAGCGCCCCGCCCAGCAAAATGAACACCACGACGAGGATCATCGCGGCGCGCGACAGCGTGACCGGCCGCGCCTTGTCCTCGACGGTCATCGGGCTTCCTTCCGATTGTCTGCCATCAGGTAGATCGCGCCGGTGATCAGTGCGCAGGCGAGCAGCCTGGGCGGGGTGGCGGCGCGCGCCGCGAATCCCATGAGCCCGAAGTTGTCCATGACCAGCGCGACAACCATTTCGCCGACGATGACCAGGGCACTGAAGACGGCGACCCCGACGAAGCGGGCCACGGCGATCATGCCGATCACCGCGGCGCCGCCCATCAATCCGCCGAACGGGGCCCACCACGGCATGTTTCGCACGTCGTCGAGCGTCGGCCACGGCGTCTTCGATGTCAGTACGAGCATGATCAGGAACCCGGTCAGGGCGACGGCATAGGAGATCACCGCGCACAGCCACGCGTTCTTGATGTGATTCATCAGCGTGTTCTGGCAGCCCGCTTCGACAGAGCGCAAGCCGCCGCCCACGAGAATGAAGAGGAAAACCAGCCCGAGAACAAGCGGGATCGCGGTCAGCATGGCCATACCTTGGATTCGTCCAGCAGCGATGAGTCAGCTCACCGACGACCCACGCGACGTTGAGTGGGAGATCCCCGGCACGGCCACCGTAGTGACCTAGATAACGTACCATTACCTAACGGCATAATCAATGCGCACCAACCCAATTCAGAACTTCCTGAATGACCCATGAGGTGCGCTGAGCGCACGTCACGGGTCATTCAGGAAGTTGGTGAGCCGAGTCAGCCTCCGACCATGCCGTGAATCTCGATCAGCAGCTCCCGGATGTCGTCGGAGTCGTGGGCTTCGAACGCGAGCGCTGCCGCCGCGGCGGCTGCGCCGTCGTTCAGCCAGGCGCACAACTCCGCATAGGGCAGGCACGTCCTGTCCCAGAACGCGTTGCTCGGCACGATTCGCCCGCGCCGCACTTCCACGTCGCCGGTCAGGAAGTCGTGCAGACTCTCGACGGCTGCGGGGTTCGTGAACCTGCCCCACTCCGTCAGGCGAACACGCAGGGGCTCTTCGGCCGCGGCCAAAGCGCAGAGCAGGGTTCCCGGGTCGACCCAGGACGCTTCGTTGTTCAACACGTCATCCCAGAGCGCCGCCAGGAGCGCGGCGATCGCGGGCGCCTCGGGCCAGGACCGCCAGTCGGCTGTGGTCAGCTTCTGGAAGAGCAATTCGAGGCTGGGATAAAAGGAAGAGTCACAGACTGACAGCTCGAGCAGGCGGGGCGCGAAGTACCGCAAGTCCTGTGGACTTCCAACGGTATTGAGGACTTTACCCCCGTAGGGCGCGAGCTGCTCCGCGGTGAGTCGCCGGCGCGGCGTCGACAGCAGTGCCGCCAACTCGTGCTCGTCGACGCAACACGGGCAACCCGCAATGACCGAGGGTTTGGGCGTTTGCGAAAAAGCATGCTCGAGGCCGTCGATAAGAAGGGCGAGAGAACGGGGCGACACCTGACGATGCTACGGGTCGTTCTGGAAGATCGGCGTTCGGCTTCTCTACGTAGACGCCTGCCGGCATGCTCGAAATAGCATCTGCGGCAAGGGGGAAGATGAACACACTGTCACCAAGCTGGTATCCCGATCCTCGGAATCCGGGCTACCTGAGGTACTGGAACGGGACAGTCTGCGTCGGCGACCCGGTACGGCTTCGTCCGCCGCATCCACGAGCGCACAGAGCAGTCAGCCGCCGTCCCGTAGGCGGGATCAGCTTGTTCCAACGGATGTCATGATCACAGAGAGGGCGGGGCTTTGAAGATCACTCCCGAATCGCTGACTGACGCGGCGGTCGCAGTGGGCAAACTTGGCGAAGCCGTCCACGACGCGGCGGTATTTCCCTTCCTCGGCGCCAGTCGGGGGGTCGAAGCGTTGAAGGGATCTCCCATCGCGGACGCGCTCACTGGAGCGGACCCGGCCAGCACCCAGGCCAAAGCCACGTTGGCGTCACGGTACGAGGCGATCGCCTCGATGCTGTACACGACGGCAACCACGTTCAAAGGCCAAGATCAGGATCTGGCCGACCAACTCGGCCGAATAGGCGACCTGAACAGCAAGGCCAACTGAGATGGCTGCACCCACCAAGACACAGGTAATGAGCTGGACAGCCGGCGCGCTCGGGCTGATTGCCACGGATGCGGGCAAGATCCGGGACGCGATCGACGCACAAGCCGACACAATGCACCGCACGATCCATGGCTTGGAATGGTCCGGCAAGGCGTACAACGCAGCGACCGGCCGGGCCGACCGGGAGAAGTCTCAGCAGAGAGCCGTGGCCACCGGATATGACAACCTGTCCACAGCAGCTCAGAGCGCTGAAAACGACACTGGATGGGCCATCCTGCAGATCCAGCAAACCATCAGGTCGTTACCCCACGGTTGGACGGTGGCCGACGACTTCACCGTCACCGGAGCAACCGACGCCGACAAGAACCTGGCAGCCAACGACACCACGAACCTCAAGAACCTGGCCATCCACATCGGTCAGGCTATGGACACGTGGGGTAAGAAGATCACTGACGCGATCACCGAAATCAGTACCATGGCACCGGTATCGGCGCAGCTGTGCTATCGGAACCCTCTCGCCGACCTCACCCCGGAACAGGGCAAAGCCGATCTGCAGGCGGTCCGAGACGGCATCGCCGACGCTGCGACCCTCTCCCGCATCCGCATGGCCACCGACCTATCCGCCCAAGACCAAGCAGCACTCGCCAACGGCAAGCAGGTGAACTTGCCGCAGTTCGGATACCTGCAGGGCTTCACGCATGGCATGGACGGCATGTCCGCCCAGGACATAGCGAACCTCGGCAATAACCTCCCCGGCGACGGACACAATCAAGTGCAGGCCGCTGTCGCCAACGACTTCCGCATTCTGTCCAACCCCGCCGTCCACTCCGCCGGACTGGACGGCGTTCCCGACGGAAAGTCTGTCGGTGGCATCAAGCAACTGCCTGACCATGTGCAAACCCTGCTGACGCAGAATCCTATTCGTATCGGCGTCGGCGCCAACGGCAAGCCGACCGGCATGCTGACCATCAAGGACGCCACCGAAATGCAGTCATTGGCTGACGTGATGAGCAAGGGCGACAAGACAATCCAGGGCAGCGACGTCAATCGCGCGATGATCAAGCAAGGGGCGG
>JABFVX010000126.1 GCA_013362555.1 Mycobacteriaceae bacterium | reverse complement strand
GTGCGGCCGAGCGGAATGGCGATGTCCTGGCCGTGCACGATCGTGTCGAACAGGATGTTGCGATAGTTGGTCAGCTTCGGCAACCGGCGCGACGAGGCGTCTGCTCGGATCTCGGCCACCAACTCCGGGCCGGAGCGGCGGGCGTGGGCGCGCGTAAGGTCGTCGATGAACCTGTTGTAGTCGCCGCGGGCACGCAGCGCCGCGGCGAGCATGGCCGCGGCCGACGGCGGGTTGGGGGTGACTGCAAGGTGGGCGGCCACCTCCCGCACGCGCCATCCGGCACACAGCGACGGCGTATCCCATTGCTGCGGGGCGAGCCCGGCGAGCAACGCCGCGATGTCGAGCCGCTGCCGCTCGATGACACGCCATGACGCTTCGCGATCCATACCTGACCCCCTTGCCGGGCAATAGTAAGATCAATTTATTACAATAGTAAGCTACACTGACCAAGTCAAGGATTGAGATGGCTTCCGAGTCGCCCCCGGACATGAATGTCGGACTGCTCATGTTCATTGCCCACCGGTCCATGGAAGAACGGATCTTCGCCGAGCTCGCCAATGCAGGCCACCGCGACATCACCGTCGCGCAGGGCAGACTGGCGGCCCGGCTGGCGCCCGAGGGCAGCCGCATCACCGACCTGGCCGAGCAGGCTCAAGTCACCAAACAGACCGCCGGATTCCTAGTTGACCAGCTGGAACGCGCCGGATATGTGGAACGCGCGCCGGATCCTCGCGACCGCAGGGCACGCCTGGTTCGCCTGACCGCGCGCGGCAGGCGGCTGGCGGACGCGTCCAATCTGATCGCGGCCAGGATCGAGTCGGAATGGGCGGCGCACCTCGGCGCGCACCAGATGCGCGCGTTGCGCGACGCACTCGCCCAGCTGCGCGAGATCACCGATCCTTACGCTTGACTTTAGTCAGATAGGCTGACGATAATAGTCAGACTATCTGACCACTGCGCGAGGGGATGTCATCATGCGCACTCGAATCACCCGATCGCTGTCCGTCGCGGCGGCATGGATCGTGCTCGGCGCGGCGCTGCCCGCCACCGCGCACGCCGGCCCTACGGAGCGCCGATTCCACTGGGACGAACTCCGCAGCGGCGACTGCCGGATGTACGACGCGACCTGGAAGGTCAATTCGTCAGGCGTGGCCACGTTCGACGCCAACCTCATCTCCAGCACCGGCGACGACGCCTGGCTGATGCACGCCGAACTGTTCGACAGGAACGACTCCTATCTGGTCAACCTGGTGGTGAAGAACAGGCCCCCCGACCCGGGCGACCGAGGCAAGTTCGTGATGGGCTTGCCGTTCGCCAACCGCAGCACCCGCTGGATCGCCGAGGGCAAGTTCGATCGCAAGTGGTTCCCGCTCGTCGACGGCATGAAGCTGCGCTCGCACTGTTGACCCGAGTTCGGTCCGCTCGGTGCGAAGATTGCAGGCATGTCGTTTCGCCTGACGTTCGTCTGCACCGGCAACATCTGTCGCTCGCCGATGGCAGAGGCCATCGCCCGGCAGTGGGCCGACAAAGAAGGCCTTGACGTCGACGTGGACAGCTCCGGCACCGGGAGCTGGCACGTCGGCGACGACGCCGACCCCAGGACTGTCGAGACGCTGCGGCTGGCGGGCTACGCGTCGAATCACACGGCCCGCCAGTTCGATCCGGCCGATTTCACCGACTGCGACCTGATCGTGGCGATGGATTCGGGCCACCTGCGCGCACTGCGCCGCCTGGCCCCCGACGCCGAGACCCAGGCAAAAGTGCGACTGCTGCGCGACTTCGACCCGGCCGCGGGCGACGACCTGAATGTGCCCGACCCGTACTACGACGACGCCGAGTTCTCCTGCGTCCGGGAGCTGATCGAGGCGGCCATGCCGGGCTTGTTCGACGAGATCCGCCGCCGCGAGCAGTAACTCGGCGTCCAGAACGGCCCATGAGTTGCGACCAACGCAACTCATGGGCCGTTCTGGACGTCGCGGGTTAGGCGAACAGGTCCTGGCGGGCGGTGTCGGCGCCGGAGAGAACCAGCAGGAGCATGGTGGTGAGCGCCTCGTCGGACAGGCCGGCGCCGGGGAAGGAGTAGCGCAACAGAACGTCGACTTCGGCGCCGCGCGCAACCAGGCTGAGGGTGCCGAAGGTCAGGGCGTCATTGCGCTCGGCGATGCGGGCGTGCAGCTCCGGATCGGCAGGCCGGTCCCAGGCCAGCAGACAGATGGCGGTGAGCACGTCCAGCTCGTCGGACAGCGGCATGGCCCGCAGCGAGCACAGCGCACCGTGGTACTCGAAGCCGAGCGAGCCGTCGTCCTTGACCTCGATGTCCGCGAACGGCGACAGCAACGCGCCTGCCCTGGCCTGCAACTCGTCCGACGAGCTCACGATCCTGTTCACGACTGCGCCACCCCTCCGAAGCGTCGGTCCCGCTTGGCGTACTCCAGGCACGCGGCCCAGAGGTCTCTGCGGTCGAAATCGGGAAACAGCTTGTCCTGGAACACCAATTCAGCATAGGCCGACTGCCAGATCAAGAAGTTGGATGTGCGCATCTCCCCCGACGGACGCAGGAACAGGTCCACGTCGGGCATGTCCGGCTCGTCGAGATACTTCGCGATGGTCGCCTCGCTGACCTTGCCCGGGTCGAGCGCGCCCGCCGCTGCGAGCCTGGCGATCTCGCGCACCGCGTCGGTGATCTCGGCCCGGCCGCCGTAGTTGACGCACATGGTCAGCGTCATGTTCGTATTGTGCTTGGTCAGCTCCTCGGCGACCTCGAGCTCCTTGATCACGCTGCGCCACAGCCGCGGCCGCCTGCCCGCCCAGCGCACCCGCACACCCAGTTCGTGCATCTGGTCGCGCCTGCGCCGAATCACATCGCGGTTGAAGCCCATGAGAAAACGCACCTCGTCCGGGCTGCGTTTCCAGTTCTCGGTGGAAAAGGCGTACGCCGACAGCCATTTGACGCCCATCTCCAAACAGCCTTCGACAGTGTCGAACAGGACCGCCTCGCCCCGCTCGTGTCCTGCCGTGCGCGGCAGGCCGCGCTGCTGCGCCCAGCGTCCGTTGCCGTCCATCACCAGCGCGACATGGCCGGGAACCAGTTCCGGCGGAAGCTGCGGCGGTCGTTCGCCGGACGGGTGCGGAGTCGGCAGGCGAACAGGTCGGGTCGATGTCACCTGCCCCATCCTGCCGGCCGCGGCCGCGGGCGCGGCCCGTGGTGTGCGTTGACGGACTCGCGCCGGACGCCGGGTGTGACTCGGGCATGTTTGACTTTCCCGTCCGGTCGGGTCCATTCTTATGGACGGACCAGCACCTCGCTAGGTGAGGCTCCTGCTCGAACACAGGCCACTGATCTGACGACGTCGAGAGACGCCCAAGGTTAGGACAGGTCTTCCCGGATCAAGGGTTGACCCGAAGTGGCTTTCCGCACATGGTCGCGCGGAGCGTTGCCCACTTGGTGGGTTGCGCTTCAGGCGGCTCGGTCGCGCGGAGCGATTCCCACTTGGTGGGTTGCGCTTCAGGCGGCTCGGTCGCGCGGAGCGTTGCCCACTTGGTGGGTTGCGCTTCACTCGGCTTGATCGCGCGGAGCGTTGCCCAATTGGTGGGTTGCGCTTCGGGTGGCTTGGTTAGGCGGAACACGTCGTGCAGTGCCGAAGCTCTGACGAGAGGGGTGCGCTTCGACGACCACGGTGTTGTCGGCGTCGTCTCCCTCTTCTCGGGTGTTGTCCCGCACAGTGACGACGCCCGCGCGCGTACCGGCCGCTAGGAGGTGAGGTATCGGCATGAAACCTGGTGGCAGTCCCATGGGCGAGCAACTCGCCCCACCGTTCATCTCGTTCCACACCCGCGGCCCGGCCGCCGGTCACTGAGCTGCCTCCGCCCGCCGAGAGCGGGGCGTGCCGTGTCCTGCGTCGCTCGTTCGCGGCCTGAATCAGTCGCTGCTGAATGGGTTTCCAGGAAGTGAGGGCAGCAGCAATGGCCATTTTCACCGGCAGCCGCGCCGAGCGCGGCGGACCCACGGTCGCCGAGACCTCTGTCCGCACGCTGCACGCGGTACACGGCGGCAAACCGGCCTGGATCGCGCTCGACCAGCCCACCGAGGCCGAGTTACTCGCGCTCGCAGTGGAATACGACCTACATCCGCTGGCAGTGGAGGACGCGCTGGAGGCGCACCAACGGCCCAAGCTGGAACGCTACGGCAACACGCTCTTCGTGGTCCTGCGGGCGGCCCGCTACCTCGACGCCCCGGAGGAAGTCGACTTCGCCGAGCTGCACGTCTTCGTCGGCCCCGACTTCGTGATCACGGTGCGCCACAACGCCGCACCCGACCTGACGGCGGTGTGCACGCGGCTGGAGCAGAGCCCGGAACTGCTCACTCTCGGGCCGGAGGCGGTGCTGTACGCCATCCTCGACACTGTCGTCGACGGCTACTCCCCCGTCGTCGCGGGCGTGCAGAACGACATCGACGAAATCGAGACCGAGGTGTTCCGCGGCGACCCGGAGGTGTCGCGGCGCATCTACGAGCTCTCGCGGGAGGTGGTCGCGTTCCAGCGGGCCACCAGGCCGCTGGTGGGCATCCTCAAAGGCCTGATGGCGGGCTTCGCCAAGTACGGCACCGACGCCGAACTCCAGCGCCACCTACGCGACGTTGCCGACCACACCGCCCAGATCAGCGAGCGGGTGGACGGATTCCGGCAGGCGCTGACGGAGATCCTCACCGTCAACGCCACCCTGGTGGCCCAGCAGCAGAACTCGGAAATGCGGGCGCTGGCCGTTGCGGGGTTCGAGCAGAACGAGGAGCTCAAGAAGATCTCGGCCTGGGCCGCCATCCTGTTCGCACCCACGCTGGTCGGCACCATCTACGGCATGAACTTCGCCGACATCCCGGAACTGCGCTGGGCGTTCGGCTACCCCTTCGCCATCGGTCTGATGGCCATCGTCTGCGGCAGTCTCTACGCCGTCTTCAAGCGCCGCGACTGGCTCTAACCCATGTCCGGAACGACCCATCAGGTGCGCCGAACGCGACTCATGGGTCGTTCCGGACATCCTTGGGCCGGCCACTGAGTGGGACGGACGGAGAATTCGCGGCCATTCAGTGATGAAGATCACGCCCGGCCGCTACTCTGTCTCGCACGCGGCAGGTCGCATCCACACTGAAGGATATTCCGGAAAGTGCGAAATGCCGTGGGAGAAAGGCATTTCGACGATGACCGCCGATATCGGAACCAAACCGTCCCCCGAGCCCGCCCCGACGGCGGCTGCACCGACACTGATCACCGGGCTATGGCAACGCAAGCTACCCCGCTACCCGGAGACCCCTGCCCGGGCGTGGTATCTGGCGGTCGTCGTGATCACCTCGATCGCGCTGTACTACCAGCTGTTCGTCACCGGCGCGGTCGGCAACGAGCTCATGGCGTACTTCCACCTGTCGTTCGACTACTTCGTCGGCATCTTCATCGCCGGAGCAGCCTTCGGCGCGGTGGCGTCCGTGGTCGCGGGCGTGCTGGACCGCTGGGGGCGCGCCAACATCGTGGCGTACGGCACCGTCGTGTGCACGCTGCTCACGCTGTTCGCCGTGCCCGCGACGACCTCCAAGGAGGCGTACCTGGTGTTCTACTGCCTGGTGAGCATCGTGGAGGGGGCGGTGCTGGTGGCCACGCCCGCGCTGATCCGCGATTTCTCGCCGCAGCTGGGCCGGGCCTCGGCGATGGGCTTCTGGACATTGGGGCCGGTGATCGGCGCACTGGTGACCACATGGATTTCCACCCAGACCCTCGACACACACCCCGACTGGCAATACCACTACCGGCTGTGCGGCGTGCTCAGCCTGATCGTCGCCCTGGTCGGCCTGGTCGGCCTGCGGGAGCTGAGCCCGCAGCTGCGCGACCAGATCATGGTGTCGCTGCGGGACCGGGCGCTGGTCGAGGCGCGCGCCCGCGGCCTGGACGTGCGCGAGCTGGAGAAGGGCCAGTGGCGGCAGATGCTGCAGCCCAGCATCATCGGTTCCGCGTTGGGAATCAGCGTCTTCCTGGCGTTCTTCTACACGATCATCTCGTTCCTCGCGGTGTACATGGCCACCAACTTCGGGTTCTCGCCCGCCAAGGCCAACGCGCTCGGCAACTGGTACTGGTCGGCCAACGCCATCGCGCTGGTGCTCGCGGGCATCGCGTCGGACTGGTTGAAGGTGCGCAAGCCCTTCATGGTCGTCGGCGCACTGATCAGCATCGTCGGCATGTTCGTGTTCATCGGCTACACCGACAAGCCGGACACGAGTTACTACACCTTCGCGGCGGTCTTCGTCGTGATCGCGGTCGGCACCGGCATCGCCTATTCGACTTGGATGGCGAGCTTCACCGAGACCGTGGAGAAGCGCAACCCGGCCGCGACGGCCGTCGGCCTCGCGGTGTGGGGCGGCACTCTGCGCGGCGTCGTCACGCTCGTGCTGTTCGGGCTGCTCATCGTCGTCAACGCGGCAGGCCCGCTGGTCAACCACGGCCCGCGGCTACACGAGATCCAACTCGCGCACGAACCCGCGCTGGCGACCATCCAACAGGTCGGACCGGAGACCATGGCCGCGCTCGGAAAGAACCCGAACGACCCGGCCGCACAGATCACCGCGCTGACCAAGCTCACCGGCGCGACGCCCGCCGACATCCAGACCACCATCGCGCTCAGCACCCGACACCAGGCCGAGCTGCAGACGCTGCAGGCGGTCGACCCGGCGGTGCTGAAGAAACTGGCCGCCGACCCCACCGACCAGCAGACAGGGCTGACCGCGGTCAGCCAGGTGGCCACGAAGCTCGCGATCTCGCCGCAGGAGGCGCTCGCTCGGCTCACCGCCGCGCAACAGCTCCCCCGCGCCGACCTCGCCGTCGCCACCGCGGTCGGTCCGAAGCTGGCGCAGGCCAACACCCGGCTCCGGGCAGTCGCCGCCATCCCGCCGGAGGACCAGGCCTACCTGGCGGCCCACGCCGCCGACGTGCAGAAGGCCCAGGTCGACTCGCCGAAGCAGTGGAAAAACTGGTGGTGGATCTGCCTCGGCGCGCAAAGCGCCTGCGTGCCGGTCATCTTCCTGATGGCAGG
>JABFVX010000396.1 GCA_013362555.1 Mycobacteriaceae bacterium | reverse complement strand
ACGTACCGTAGGGGCAGGCGTCGGTTTTGCTTCGATGGCTTTGATTGGAGTCGCGGTGAATCGTCTTTGTCGGGGCGCGGGGGCGCTGAGTGCGACATTCGGGGCGGTTGTCGCGCTGACTGCAGGCTGCACGCGCAGCGAGCCGTCCACCGCGACGATCGACCGGCTCCAGGGAACCGCGCATGTCTCCCCGACCCCAGGGCGGCAGGTGCGCGACGTTGCCGGAATCGTCACGGCGGTAAGAGGTTTCGGTTCAGTCAAGGGCTTCTGGATTCAGGACCCGCAAGCCGACGGGGATCCGCGCACCAGCGAGGGCCTCTTCGTGCGCGCCGCAGCGCCGAATGTCGCACCGGGAGACTCGGTTTCAGTGAGCGGGCGAGTGCAGGAGTTCACGCCGGGCGAGGGAGCGCCGTACCTGTCGAGCACGGAACTCGTCGATGCCCGCTGGACCGTCCGGTCGTCGGGCAACCCGATGCCGCCTGCCGAGGTGATCAAGGCCGACGCCGTGCCTGACATCCTCACCGCGACGCCGGGCGGATCGATCGAGAATCTCGATCTGGCGCCGGACAAGTACGCGCTGGACTTCTGGGCCGCTCGCGAAGGCATGCGCGTCACCCTCGCCGACGCGCGAGTGACCGGCCCGACCACCCCGCACCACGAGCTGTATGTCACCGCCAAACCCGACCAGGCCAGGACCCCGCGGGGCGGCGCAATCTACGGCGGCTACGACAAGGATCCCACCGGCGTGCTCAAGGTGGAGTCGCTGATTCCCTTCGCCGACCGGCCATTTCCGCTCCTCGACACCGGAGACGTCTTGTCCGGCGACACCACCGGAGTGGTCGCCTACGACAAGTTCGGCGGCTACACCTTGCACGCCACCGAGCTGGGCAGGCCGCTCGGCGGCAATCTCGCACGCACCGCGGCGCGCCCGCAGCACCCGGACGAGCTGGCCGTCGCTTGCTACAACGTCGAGAACCTGTCCGCCGCAGACCCGCAACAGAAGTTCGACGCACTCGCGAAAGGCATTGTCGCGCATCTGGCCACGCCCGACATCGTGACCCTCGAAGAGATTCAGGACAACAACGGCGCCGCGGGGGCCGACCGCGGCGCCGTCGACGCCGACCGGACCCTGGGCCGATTCGTCGACGCAATCGCCGCCGCCGGCGGACCGAGATACCAAGCACGCCAGATCAATCCGGTTCCCGACGCCGACGGCGGCGCGCCCGGCGGCAACATCCGGGTCGGGTTCCTGTTCAATCCCGATCGGGTGAGTTTCGTCGACCGGCCCGGCGGCGACGCCACCACGCCTGCCGATGTCGTCGTGCGCGACGGCAAGCCGACCCTGTCGGTCTCGCCGGGCCGCGTGAACCCGGGCGACGAGGCCTGGCACGCAAGCCGCAAACCACTGGTCGGCGAGTTCGTCTTCCAGGGCCGCACCGTCTTCGTGGTGGCCGACCACTTCAACTCCAAGCTCGGCGACCAGCCCACCCACGGCCGGTTCCAGCCGCCCGCCCGCGGATCCGAGACGCAGCGCCGCAAGCAGGCCGCTCGAGTCCGCGATTTCGTCAGGAAGATTCAGGCGGCCGACCCGAATGCCAACGTCGTGGTGTCGGGGGACCTCAACGATTTCTCGTTCTCCCCCACTCTCGCCACCCTCACCGAGAGCGGGCTGCGCGACCTCGCCGCTACCCTGCCCGAGAACCAGCGGTACAGCTACGTATTCGACGGCAAGGCACAACTGATCGACCATATCCTGGTGTCCGCTGCGGCCAGGGACGCCGAGATCGAGGTCGTGCACATCAACGCCGAGTTCCACGACCAGACCAGCGACCACGATCCGGAAATCGCGAGATTCCGCCCGTTCCCGTAGCGGATCCCGTGCTGACGCCCTGGCGCCGTGGTGCGTCAGCTCCTTCCCCGGCGTGCGCATTACCACGCAGCCGGCCCAGCACCGCGATGTCAATGCCCGGCGCCACCCCGGCGGATTCCTACGACAAGGTGCAAGCCCGGCGTCATATAACCCAGTCTCCGGAAATGGACTCAGAAGAGATCGGCGGCGCAGCGGACGCCTGCCGTGGCCAGGTCGAGATTGGCCAGTGAGGCCGCGTGCGCCTCGGGAGTGGCGGCGGCGACGCAGTCGGCTACGGGGTGGACGGTGTAGCCGAGATCGGTGCCGTGGCGGGCGGTCTGCTCGACCACCAGGTTCGTGGCAACGCCGGTGAGCAGCAGCGTGTCGATGCCGTTGTCTGCCAGCCAGATCGGGAGGTCATTGCCTGCCAGCGCAGAGAGCTTCTGGGTGTCGGCCAACCGATCGGCCTGCCCGGCCATCGCGGGAATGAGCTGTGCGCCTGCGGCATCGGGGCGGAACGACTCCTGAGCGTCGCCGACGGCGGCCATGAAGCCCGTGTTGCGCACCAGCCCGCCCTCGCCCGCGGGGATGACGAAGCGGCCGAACACCACAGGGATGCCCGCGGCGCGTGCGGCGTCGTGGAATAGAACCGCGCGCGGCGCCGCGCCGCTGCGGGCCACCGGCCCGGCGAGCATGCCGCCGAAGAAGCCGTCGGGTTCGATGACGTTGACCTGCCAGTGCAGCGCAAGCACGGCGGTCCGGGTCGGATCGATCGTCATGCCCCGATCCTGCCGCATTGCCCCTCCAGTCTCCAGAATGACCCGTGACGTGCGCTGGACGCACGCCACGGGTCATTCTGGAGGTCGGAGTCAGGCGCGCAGGCGGGCCTGGCGGGGTGCGGGCGGATGGCGGTAGCTGCGGGCGACGAGGGCGGAACGGAGGTACCACATGCCGCCCGGGTGGGTGGGGTCGAACCCGGTGAGCGCGCCGATGCGCTTGAGGCGGTAGTCGAGGGTGTTGGTGTGGATGTGCAGGACACGGGCGGTGCGGCGCCGGTTGAGGTCGTTGGCGATGTGGCGCTGCAACGTTGCCAGCAGGTCCGGGTGACCGTCCAGGGGGTCGAGCAGCGTACAGAGGCGCTCGCGGCCCGGGCCGGGCCGGGTGAGCTGGTATTCGTGTGCGAGACTGTCGAATCCGTGCAGGCCGCCTGCCATTTCGAGTCGCTGCACCATGTCGAGGAGCTGGTGTGCCTGGTCGGCCGCGGCCGGGATGTCGCAGGCGTCGGCGGTGACCGCCGTCGCGGTGACCGGATCCTTCGCCGCCTGCGACAACTGTGCGACCAGCCCGTCGAGCTCGATGAGATGGTCCGCGGAGACGGCATCGGCCGGGACGAGCGCCGTGCCGCCTTCCACGCCGAGCTGCGGCAGCGCCGCAGGCATGCTCTCGGCGAGTGCGGTCTGAACGCGGCGCAGCCTGCGGTGGGCCGCGACGGTGCGGTCCACGCCAGGCCCGGCCTCCTCGGAGTGCGGCGGAATGGCAACGGCGAGAACGTGATACCGAGCCGCGACGTCGACACCGCATTCGCGGGACAGGGCCGAGGTGGGGCGGCCTGCCAACAACGCGGCGGCGAGGGTGGCGACGGTGCCGTGGTCGGCGGAGGCGCTGTGCTGCTCGCGCCGGTAGGCCACCGAGGCGGTGGCCGTCATCATGTCGAGCAGATCGACGACGAGCTTTGCGGTGCCGACGAGTTCGATTCCGCGGCGCACGCCGTCGTGGATGCCGTGGTGCAGCGCGTCGAACGGCACGCCCGCCTGCGCCCAGTGCGCGACGGTGTCCTCGAATCTGCGGACCATGGCCGACACGTCGGCGCCGCCGAGCATGCCTTCCGCCAGTTCCTGGCACAAGCGGGTGATGGTGGTGATCCTGTTCGATTCGTCGATGGTCATCGGTGACCTTCCTTCCACCTGGCGCTAGCCCAGTGTGTGTTACTCGCAGTCCTACTGCGACACACACTAAGCCGAGCGACCGCTCACCTTCTACTCTGCTTCGAAACCATGACTGCGGAGCCCGGGAACGGACGGTGACCAGCGTCGACCGTGCGGCCGGCGAGTCTCGGCCGAGTAGCCGTCCGCCACCACGGTGGTGAGGCGCTCACTTTTCGGGAGGCCACAGCCGCAGGGTCTGGTCCTTGGCGCGTTCTCTCTCGGCCCACGCGGTCACCATCTGGGCGGTCATCTCGAGGACTTCTTGGCGCTCCTGTGGGCCGACCTCGAGCGAGGACGCTCGCAGAACCGCGGCGAAACAGGTGTTGAGCAGGACGAATGTGGCGATGTCGTACTGGTGGTCATCGCCCGGGCCGAGAATCTGGATCACGATCACCTTCACCAGCAGCCGCAGCCGGGGCTCGAATTCGGGGATGCCGCTGTTGTAGAACTGCACGCCCGCCACCAGCGCCCGCACCAGCTTGGCGTTGTCGACCAGCTCCGCGGTGACCACCTCCAGAATGCGGGTGATCAACTCCAGCGTCGTCGTGTCCCCAGGGACGAACGCGCGCTGTGTCAGCCGCCGTTCGACGCTCTCCAGCAGCCGTCGCAGGAGCTCTTCGACCACCACCGAGCGGTCGGAGAAGTACCGGTAGACGGTGCCGATGCTCACCCCCGCCTCGGCGGCTATCCGGTTGGTGGAGGTGTTGGCGATTCCGCGTTCGCCGAAAAGTCGAGCGGCCGTGTCGAGGATGTGTTCGCGAGTCGCCTTGGCCCGGTCCTGGGTGGGACGGCGTCGCTGAGTCACTGTTTTCGCCGGCACCGCACGCTCCCGCCCGCTGAAGAAAAGATGAGCTTCGCTCAACTTACCGCGCCAACCTCCAGAATGACCCGCGAAGTGCGTTGAATGCACGTCCTGGGTCATTCTGGAGGTTCTCGAGGGAGGTTCGGACGTTGAGTGGTCCACTGCCGCAGGGGAGAATCGCGCGCGGCGCCAAGATCGGGGGGCTGGCCGCCCGGCAGGCGGCCCGCGGAGTCGGGGTACGAATGGCGATGCTCGGCCGCACCGGCCAGGCTCGCGAGGCGCTCGCACAACGCTCCACGCTGCAAGCGGCTCAGCAGCTCGTCACCGTGCTCGGCGGGATGAAGGGCGCGGCGATGAAGCTCGGGCAGATGCTGTCGGTGCTCGACCTGGACCTGCTTCCGGAGGCCTTCCGGGAGCAGTTCCGGGTCAAGCTCGCCGAACTGTGCGACCGCGCGCCCGCCGTGCCGTTCGCGGGGATGCGGTCGGTGATCGAGGCCGAACTGGGGCCGCTGGCCGGGGTTTTCGCCGACTTCGACGAGGACCCGATCGCGGCCGCGTCGATCGGCCAGGTCTACCGGGCCACGCTGCGCGACGGCCGCGATGTTGCAGTGAAGGTGAAGTACCCGGGGGTGGACCAGGCCGTCGAGGCCGACATGCGCAACCTGGTGTTGATCAGCAAACTGTGGAAGTCGCTGCTGCCCAGCGCGGCCGACGTGGACGTGCTGGACGAGATCGCCCGCAACATCGGCAGCGAATTGGACTATCCGCGCGAGGCCGCCACCCAGCACCGGCTGGCGATCCGCTACCGGAACCATCCGCTGATCACGGTCCCGGACAGCATCGGCGCGCACTGCGGCCCGAACGTCCTGGTGACCGAGTTCGTCACGGGGCGGCCATTTTCCGCGCTCCAGACGCTGCCCGCGGCCGAACGGGACCGCATCGGCGAGCTGATCTACCGCTTCTACGTCAGCTCGGTGTTCACCGAGCGCCAGTTCTGCGGCGACCCGCATCCCGGCAACATTCTGCTCGCCGCCGACGGCAGGCTGGCGTTCGTGGATTTCGGGCTGTGGGCGAGCATGGACCCGGCGCCCGTGGAGCTCGAGCGGTGGGTCTTCCAAGCCGCCTGCGAGCTGCGCGACGACGATATCCACCGGACCTGGGCGCGGCACGGCATCATCGATCCCGCGGAGGTCACCGCCCAGGAATGCCTGGACTACATCTGGGCCGCGGCGGGTTGGCACCTGGCCGACCAGGAACTCACGATCACTCCCGAACTGGCCACCGGCGCTTTGATTCTCGCGGTAGATCCGCGGTCGCCGGAGTTTCGGGGCATGCACCGGCAGCGACTGCCCGCCGAACACGTGATGGCGCGTCGGGTGGACCTGTTCACCTTCGGCGCCCTCGGACAGCTGCACACCACGAACAATTGGCACCGCATCGCCCGCGAATGGATCTACCGCGAACCGCCCACCACCGAGATCGGCCGCCTCACCGCCCGCTGGAGCGCCGACGTACCTCCAGAATGACCCGTGACGTGCGCTGAGCGCACGTCACGGGTCATTCTGGAGGTGGTGTCCCGGAGTCGCGACGATGGACAACCGACCAGTCGAGTTGATTTCGATCCGCAACGGGCAACCTGTCGGTTAGTCTGATGCGACTCACATGTCAGGGGGACACAATGACATCGGAAGTCGAAATCAGATCATCACAAGACGAACTCGGAATCGGCGCGCTCGCCGCCGCTCCCGTGCTCGACTCCTCCGCGCGCCACCTCTACAAAGCCACGCTGGTACCGCTGCGCCTCCAGGTGGCCTCGGTCGGGCAGGCCATTCCGAAACTGGTGTTCCTGCGTTCGCTGGGGCTCGATTCGAGCGAGGCGGCCGAGGTCGCGGCGCGCGGGGTGCAGTCCGACGCGGTGCGCGACATCCTCGCCGCGCTCACCGACGACGCCACCCTGTCGTTCACGGCGAAGATGCCCGCGGTGGCGGAAGTCCCGATCGACCATCTCCTCTCGGTCGGGCGGCACGTCGTCGAACTGCGACGCGAGCAAGCACGGATCGCGGCCAAGACCGCCGAGTCGGAACCTTCCTCCGGGGCAGCACAATTGGCTTTGCAACGAGCGCAGATCGCGGTCAAGCAGTTCGAGGCCGACTTGGCCGGGCCCAAGCTGGGCCTGATGAACCTGGAGCGGCTGGAGATGGCGCCCGCGGGCATCGAGCGAGGCGAGCTGATCGCCACGATCCCGCTCGCGCCGCTCGAGCAGACCGCGGTCACACAGAAGGAATGGTCGGTCCAGAAAAAGGAATTCACCTCGATCGTCACCGATTCGCTCGAAACGCTCAGCGAGACCGGCGTCACCGACAACACCGAGCTGTCCCAGGCCGCCACCTCCGAACAAGAGCATTCGAACCAGTTCAACATCACCGGCACGGTGAAGGGCGGCATCCCCGTCATC
>JABFVX010000356.1 GCA_013362555.1 Mycobacteriaceae bacterium | reverse complement strand
GGCGGCTGCTGGAGCAGGCCAAAGTTGCGCTGGCGGCGCTGGACAACGCCCCCGCGGCCAAGGACCGCGCCTTCTACGAGGGCAAAGTCGCCGTGGCGTCGTACTTCGCCAAGAACGTGCTGCCGCTGCTGTCGGGCACTCGCGCTGTCCTGGCCGTCATCGACAACGACATCATGAAGCTCGACGAGGCTGCCTTCTAACACCCGCGACATGGTCCGGAATGACCCACGGCGTGCGTCAGGCGCACGTCACGAGTCATTCCGGACAACTTATCGCGGGAAACGGGTACAACTGACGCATGAACTACCCGTGGCAGTTCGGGATTCCGCAGTTTGCGTTGTTGGGTCTGGCGCTGATTGCGGTGGCGCTGCTGATGTCGTCGCTGTTCGAATTGCGGCCCGCCGTGCCGGTCGCCGAGGGCGCGGCGCCGGCGCGGCGCGGGACCGGGCTGGTGCGGCGAATGCGTCTGCGCCCGCGGTTGCGGGTGGGGCGCGGGCTCAGCTCGGCCGTGGTGCTGGCGGTCGCCGCGGCGTTGTTGTGGCTCGTGTCGCTCGTCCAGACCTACCTCGGCCTGACCGGCGAGATTCCCGCGGCGCGGGTGCTCGCCAGCCCGATTCAGAACATGCCGCACACGATGAGCGTGGAGTTGACGCTCTACGACGACGACGGTCACACCGAGTCGCGGCAGACGTACCAGGTCGAGGGCGACCGCTGGGTGTTGCAGGCCAACATCGTCGAGCTCCGGCACTGGGTCAACGTGCTCGGCGTGCACTCCGGCTACAAGGTCACCCGGTTGTTCGGGCAGCGCGAGGACGGGGTGTCGCCGCGTCAAGACCAGATCATGCTCAACGGCGGCGACGACAGCTTCTATCGCGACATGCGCCAGGGGACTTGGTGGACACAGCCATTCGTGCGGTCGGCCTACGGCAACGCGGTGATCGCCGCGCCGGGCGAGTACATGGTCTTCATTTCCCAGGACGCCATCAAGACCCGCCCGGTCGGCCGTTGAGGATTGCCGCCCCGAGTCGGGCGGCAACCGGGGCGGCCGCGCCTACCATGGTGGTATGGACACCGTCTTGACGACTGTCGGCGCGGTCATCCTCGCCGCCGTACTCGGTGCGGCCTGGATCGCCGTGCTCGTTCTGCGCGGTCGGAAGTGACACCGGAACCGCCGCGGGATTGAAGGTTTCGTGGACGAGCACGGTGTGCCCGTCCGAGAAGTCGATGCTGTAGCAGCGGCACGCCGCAAGCTGCGGCGTGCCGCTGAACCGGTCCGACCGCACCACTCCCGCGCGGTGCAGCCTGCGCCGCTCATAGAGCCCGAGTGATCGGGTGTGCAGGCCGAAAGGCAGGTCGCCGGGGGGAAAGAGCCGTGCGTCGACCACCCGGCAGGTGATCAGGTTGTCGCTCACCACCACGCCGCCGGGCCCGCTGAGGCTGGTGCGCCGCACCACGACATCGGTTGTGTCGGCAAGGAATTCGAACGTGCGCAGATCGCGCGGCAGTTGGTCCGTTGCGACGATTCGATGTCGCCGCTCCGACACTCGGATCGGGCCGCCGACCAAGGTCTGCAGCAGCTTCGTCGTCGACCCGTCGTTGTGCAGCAGCAGCGTGGTCGGCAGCGGCAGTGCCCTGGGTTCTCGAATGTATGGGTAACGCAAGGCACGACCTGATTTCACTGCGTCTGGATTGTGGGGACGTCGGTGTCGGTTGTGCTGCAACGTAATCTGATCGCGATCGATCTGTGAACAAAGAAGTTCCCAAGAATGGGAAGCCCGGGGGCCCGCTGTCCGCGTCAGCGCAGGACGTACGGGGCGATCGTACTTTGGTGCTCGCTGATGTCGAGTGCCTTGCCGAGCGGCGGGAACGCGCGTTGCGGACAGTTGGCGCGCTCGCAGACCCTGCAGCCCGCACCGATGGGGGTGGCGCTGGGGTTGTCGAGGTCGAGGCCGTCGGCGTAAATGACGCGGGAGGCGTGGCGCAGTTCGCAGCCGAGGCCGATGGCGAAGGTCTTGCTCGGCTGGCCGTAGCGGGCGGCGCGGCGCTCCACGGTGCGCGCCACCCAGAGGTACTTGCGGCCGTCGGGCATCTGGGCGATCTGGATCAGGATCTTGCCGGGGTAGGCGAAGGTCTCGTAGACGTTCCACAGCGGGCACGTCCCTCCGCTGGAGGAGAAGTGAAAGCCGGTGGCGGACTGTCGTTTCGACATGTTTCCGGCGCGGTCCACCCGCACGAACGAGAACGGCACGCCTCGCAGCTTCGGCCGCTGCAACGTGGAGAGGCGGTGGCAGATGGTCTCGTAGCTCTGTGCGAAGAACGCCGAGAGCCGTTCGATGTCGTAGTGGAAGTCTTCGGCGATCTCGTGGAATCGGCTGTAGGGCAGCACGGTCGCGGCCGCGAAGTAGTTGGCCAAGCCCAGGTACGCCAGTTTGCGGGAGTCCTCCGAGCTGAAGTTGCCGTCCTCGACGAGCTTGTCCAGCAGCTCGCCGCACTCCAGATAGGCCAGTTCGGCGGCGAACTTGAACAGTTTCTGGCCGCCGGACAGGTGCGGCGAGATCTCCAGCACTCGGGTGTCGGCGTCGAACCGGTGCAGCATGTTCTCGCCGAGGTCGATGCGCTCCACGATCTGCACGCCGTGCTCGGTGCGCAGCCTGGCGGCGATCTCGCCCGCGACGTCCCTGCGGTGGAAACGCATCTTCGCGGTGAGCTCCTCCGCGGCGGCGTCCAACTCGTGGATGTAGTTCTGCCGCTGGTAGAAGTAGTCGCGGACCTCTTCGTGCGGCTTGCTGATGCGGGCGCTGCCGCTGCCGTCGGTGAAGCGGTCCTCGGTGGCGGCGGCCAGCTGGGCCGAGGTGTTGCGGTAGCGCCGGTGCATATTGACGATGGCCCGGGCCATGCTCGGGTGGGTCGAGACCATCTCCGCGATCTCCTGCGGATTGGCGTCGATGCCCATCTCCTGGTCCATCGCCACTTCCTGCAGCTCGGCGATGAGGCGGGTGTCGTCCTGCGAGGAGAAGAAGGTGGTGTCAACGCCGAACACTTCGCTGATGCGCAACAGGACCGGCACCGTCAGCGGGCGCACGTCATGTTCGATCTGGTTCAGGTAGCTGGCCGAGATCTCCAGCGCCTGCGCCAGCGCGACCTGGCTCATCCCGCGCTCGGTCCGCAGCTGCCGCAGCCGGGCGCCGACATATGTCTTGCCCACACCGGTCAGACTACGACTCGTTTGCAAACCCTGCCAAGGCTTGAGTTAGCAACCCTGTGTCCGGAATGACCCGTGACGTGCGTCCAGCGCACGTCACGGGTCATTCCGGAAAGCCTGGGGGTGGTTAGCCGCCGAGTTTCTCCAGGACTTTCTTCGCCTGGGACTCGGCGGTTTCCTTGAGATCGGCCAGTGTCACTTCGTTCTCGTCGGCGAGCGCGTAGACGTGCAGTGTGAAGGTGACGTTGCTGTCGAGCACGCCGACCTCGTAGTCGCCGCTGCTGGAGGACGTCGAGCTGTTGCTCTTCGAGTGATAGTAAGCAGCTTGCCCGATGCCTGTGACGTCGCCGTTCTCCTGGCCGGTGCCGGTGCTGCCGGTGGATGTGGCCTTCGAGCGGTCGTAGGACTCCTTGGCGTCCTTCTCGGTTTTGCGCATCGTCACGTAGAGGTACATGCGGGCGCTCTTGTACTCGCCCGTGGTGTCGGTCTTGTAGGCCGCGGTGCAGTTGAACGACGAATAGCCGTACCCGCCCTTGGACTCGGTGTGTTCGGGCGTCTTCTCCGGCTTGGCGGCCCACTTGGACAGCACGCTCGGGTCGACCAGCTCGCAGCTGTTGGTGATCTTGTCCGGCGAGTATTTGGCTTCGTTCTTCTTCTTGTTGCTCGACCCGCCGCTCGTCGCCATGACGATGATCAGGACGACGATGCCGATCAGCGCCACCGCGCCGAGCCCGCCGAAGATCAGGGCCTTGTTCGGCCCCGCCGGGGGCTGCTGCGGCCCGTGGCCGGGAAACGGCTGCTGCGGCGGCATGAAGTTCGGGCCCGAGGGCATGCCCGCGGCAGGTATTCCCGCGGTCGGCATGCCGGGCTGCGGCGGGAGGCCGGTGGTCGGCATCCCGGGCTGGGGCGGCACGGCGGGGTAGGTCGCGCCGGGCACCGGTGCGGGGTAGGGATTCTCAGGCTGGGCAGGCGGAGGGTTGTAGGCGGGCTGCGGCTGGGAGTACGGATCGGGCTGCGGCGGGCCGTAGGGCTGTCCGGGCCCGGACGCGCCGGGCGGGCCGTACGGCTGCGGCTGCTGCGGATCCTGCGGTTGACCGCTCTGCTCCCACCACGGTCCGGTCATTTCGGTACTCCTCGATTAGTAGAACGGGCAGATGGTAGCCCGCTCCAAGCCCCCACCCCGTAACAGGCCGAGTTTGTCGGACGTCAAGGCTACCGTCAAGGAGTGCTGTTCACGGAGGTGATCAAGACGTCAGCGGCCGTCGGCGCCACTCGCTCGCGCAAGGCGAAGATCACAGCGCTGAGCCAGACGCTGTCGGCGCTGGACCCCGCGGAGATCGAGCCGGTGGTGGGCTGGCTGTCCGGCGAGCCGCGGCAGGGCCGGATCGGCGCGGGCTGGCGGACTCTGTCCAGCGCCGCGGCCCAGCCCGCCGCCCTGCCGAGTCTCACGGTGGCCGAGGTGGACGGCCTGCTGTCGGATCTCGCGGCCACCGCGGGCCCGGGCGCGGTGGCCCGGCGCGGCGAACTGCTGCACCGGCTGCTGTCCGCGGCCACGGCGGCCGAACAGGACTTTCTGGTCCGCCTGGTCGGCGGCGAGCTCCGGCATGGCGCGCTCGAAGGAGTCATGACCGACGCCGTGGCCGCGGCCGCCGGACTGCCGCCGGAGGCGGTGCGGCGGGCGTTCATGCTGTCGGGCAGGCTTCCTGTCACCGCCGCCGCGGCGCTGACAGGCGGCGCGGACGCGCTGAGCGCGTTCCGGCTCGAGGTCGGCAGGCCGATTCGCCCGATGCTGGCCGCGCCTGGCGGCACGCCCGCGGATTCCGTCGCCGAGCTCGGCGCGGTGCAGGTGGAGTACAAGCTCGACGGCGCCCGGATCCAGGTGCACCGCGCGGGCAGCGCGGTCTGGGTGTACACCCGCACCCTGCGCGACATCACCGCGAACGTCCCCGAGCTCGTGGCACTGGTCCGCGGCCTGGAGTGTCACAGCGTGGTGCTGGACGGCGAGACGCTGGCCCTGGACGACGCGGGCAGGCCGCGCTCGTTCCAGGAGTCGATGAGCCGCTTCGGCTCGGTGCTGGACGGCGGACGCGGGCCTGCGCCGTCCGCACATCCCCGTGCGGACGCCGCGCTCGGGTCCGAGGCCCGCGCCGCGGTCAATCGCGAGCTCTTGTTGCACCCGTTCTTCTTCGACTGCCTGCACCTCAATGGCGTCGACCTGCTGGACGAGCCCCTGGAACGGCGCTTGACGGCACTGTCGGAGGTCGCGGGCCCGCACCGGGTGCCCGCGCTGGTGCGGCCGAGCGCCGAGCAGGCGGCGGCGCATCTGGACGCGGCGCTGGCGGCCGGCCACGAGGGCGTGGTGGTGAAGGCGCTCGATTCTCCGTACGCCGCGGGCAGGCGCGGGCGGTCCTGGCAGAAGATCAAGCCCGAGCACACCTTGGACCTGGTGGTGCTGGGCGCGGAGTGGGGGTACGGCCGCCGCACCGGGACGCTGTCCAACCTGCATCTCGGCGCACGCGACCCGGACGGCGGCCCGCCCGTCATGGTCGGCAAGACCTTCAAAGGCCTCACCGACAAGCTGCTGCACTGGCAGACCGCCGAATTCCCGAATTACGAAAGCCACCGCGACGAGCACACCGTCTACCTCCGCCCCGAGCTGGTCGTGGAGATCGAACTCGACGGCGCCCAGCGCAGCACCCGCTATCCCGGCGGCGTAGCTCTGCGCTTCGCCCGCGTGCTGCGCTACCGCCCCGACAAGACGCCCGCCGAAGCCGACACGATCGACGCCGTTCGTGCCCTCCTGCCCCCTGGGCCGTGACCCCCGGTTGCAACCGGGAGGCAAAGTACGCACCGAGGCGGACGACAGCCGGGTCGGGCGGGGCTACGGTGCGTAGATGGCTGCTCGAGTCCGGCCCCGGGACCTGGGAATCGCCGCCGTCCTGGCGGTAGTCCAGCTGGTCGGCGGGCATTTCGCCGCCCGGAACCTCGGGGTTGAGCTGTCGCCGCTCGGGTACGGGTTGCTGGTCGTGGGGCCGGCGCTGGTGGCGGTGCGGCGGCCGTATCCGGTTCCGGTGTTGGTCGGCGCGATTGCCGCCGCCGCGTCCTTCGTCCTGCTCGGGTACGGCTACGGGCCGATCTTCCTGTCGCTGGTGGTCGCGTTCCTGAACGCGGGTGTCAACGGCAGCCGGGCCCGGAGCTACCCGCTGGTGCCCCTGGGCTACGCGCTCACCGTGTGGCCGGTGCCGACCCTGATGCACGTGAAGTCGGCGAGCTGGTGGCAGGCCGTCGGGCTGGCGTCGTGGCTGGCGGTCCTGGTCGGTATCGCCGAGGGCGTGCGGCAGCGGCGCGCGGTGGTGCAGGCCAGGCAGGAACGTGCCGTCGCGGCCCGCAGGCAAGAGCAGGAGCGCAGGCGCAGCCAGGCGAGTGCCGAGCGCCTTGCCATTGCGCGCGAACTGCACGACGTGCTCGGGCACAGCCTGTCGCTGATCAACGTGCAGGCCGCCGTGGCACTGGAATTGCTGCCGCGCAAGCCGGAGCAGGCCGCGACGGCCTTGGTCGCCATACGCGACGCCAGCCGCGACGCGCTCGGCGAGGTGCACACCCTTTTGAAATCCATTCGGGCCGCGGATGGCGCGCCCACCGGCCCGGTGCCGAGCGTCACCGACCTCGACGTGCTGGTCCACCATGCCCGCGCGGCGGGAGTCGACGTCGACACGGCCGTCACCGGGGCCGTCCGCAAACTGCCCAGCCTGGTGGACGGCGCGGCGGCGCGCATCGTCCGCGAGGCGCTCACCAACGTGGTGCGGCACGCTCCCGGGGCCCGTGCGGCCGTCACCGTCGGCTATTCGCCTACCGGCCTGAGCATTCGGGTCGACAATGGCCCCAGTCCCGG
>JABFVX010000335.1 GCA_013362555.1 Mycobacteriaceae bacterium | reverse complement strand
ATGACGTGCGTTGGACGCATGTCATGGGTCATTCTGGAAGGTTTGCAACCCAGCCACCCGAGTTCTCGACCACGCTGTGAGTGTTCAGGCGAGCCCTGGCTCGCCTGAACACTCACAGCGCCAGGGTTCGGTGTGACGCCGGCTACAAAACGGACCGGCCGGCCCTGTGAGTTATATGGGACTTGCATCGATGTTGGATTTGTCAGGCTGGACAACGCCCACGGGATCTCCGTAACCTCGCCGTGACTTTGCGGATTAGTTGCCAACAGTTGGTTGACGGCGTGAAGCCACCGCTCAATCGGCCTTCGGCCGAGCCGGGGACCCAATTCCCCTGGGGTGAATCCCCGATTCGCGCCCACAGCGCCCGGATCGAGGTAGGGCAACTCTTCCGCGCCCGAACCCGTCAGCTAACTCGGTCGGCGGGCCAGGAAGAAATGGAGAAACCCCCAGGTGGGTAAGCACAACAAGCCTCGACATACCGGATTGCGGGTCACCGCGCGCGGCGCGATCATCGCAGGCGCCGTCGCGAGCGCCGCGCTGGCCTCGGCAGGCGCGGCCGCGGCGCAGACCGTCACCGTCGCGGGCATCGGAGCCGTCGAGGTTCCCGCCCTGCCGCAGCCGGTGCTGGACCAGCTGAGCACGCCGCAGGCACAAGGCCTCATCAGCCAGGCGCCGCCGCAGGTGAAACAGACCGTCGACCAGCTGCTGCCGCAGATCGCGCCCAAGTCCGTCGGCGAGCGCGCGCTCGACGCCGCGCGCACCCGCGTCGGCACCCCGTACATCTGGGGCGGCCAGAACCCGGGCGGATTCGACTGCTCCGGCCTCGTCAAGTGGTCCTACAGCCAGGCGGGCGTGCGCCTGCCCCGCACCAGCCAGCAGCAGGCGCGCTTCGGCAAGCCGGTAGCGCCCAGCGACCTCAAGCCCGGCGACGTCGTGATCTACAACGGCGGCACCCACGCCGCCCTCTATGCGGGCGACGGAAACATCCTGCAGGCTCCGCACTCCGGCGACCGCGTCCGCTACTCCCCCTTGAACTCGATGGGCAAGATCACCGCCGTCCGTCGCGCCTGAGGCGGCTCACGGGACCCGTCCCGAAGGCGTCCTTCGTCCACACTGTTCGTAGGAAGGTCGCCTTCGGGAGGTCTAGCACGGGGGCAGAGCCGCGCGGGGAGCGGTGAACTGCAAGCGCAGCGCGCCTACGCCGGTGCGCGGGAGCACCACGGCGCTGCCCGCGGCCGGAGTCCAGGTGCGCGGAACGACGAGCAGGGCGTCGCCGGTGCTCAGCAGCAGCACCAAGCCGCTGTAGCGGTGGCGGTAGACCCCCTGGTCGGCAGGCTGCTGGGCGCACGGGGCGTCGACGACGCCGGGCTGGCGCAGGGACAGGTCCTTCTCGCTGTACACCACCAGTCCGGGTTTGGCGGCAAGCTTGCCCATCTCGATGCCTGCCCTGGAGACGCCCGCGTTCAACGAGTACTCGGCGGCGCCGTTGAAGAAGCTGCCGCCGATCAGCAGCAGGACCACTGCCCATTCCAGCGGCGTGGCGGTCCTGGCGGCGCCCCGGCGCGCGGTCACCACACCCCACAGCAGCAACAGTCCCACGATCACGCAGGTCGGCGCCACGCCGATGTGGCGGTTCAGCACCGTCTGGCGAAACGGCCGCGTCACCCCGTTTGCCAACAGCGCCACGCCGAGGACAGTCGCCGCCGCGTACAGTCCCGGCGGCCAAGCGCGGCGGCGAATCCGGTCCGGCAGCACGGACCAGCCCCACACCGCCGCGAGGATCGCGACGCCGTACACCGCCACCGGCACGAACAGTCCGTCGTTGCTGCGCATGACGTAATCAGTTGTGCTGAAACCCAATACGCTCGAATTCACACCGTAGTAGCCGCAGAATCCGCGAAGGTGGAAGAAGCCCCAGTAGAACAACAGACCCGCCAGCAGCGAGGCGGGGGCGACGAACTGGCCGATGAGCGCGGCGACCTGCGGCAGCCCGGCGTACAGCCCGGCCGCATCGGGCTTGGCGCGCACCGGCTGTGTCGTACTAGCCTGCCGTGGTGCGATCCGATTCACCCGCGGCATACAACCCCATCCTCCACCGCATCAGCATCACAGATGCGGGGCACGCGGACACGCGAACCGCGCGCCTTGCTACCGTCGACGGGATGTCCGGGATGCCGCAGCCCGCAGAGGCCCGGGTGACGACCCTGGAATTGTTCTTCGACTTGGTGTTCGTCTTTGCGATCACCCAGCTCACCAGCGTGCTCGCGCACGACATGAGCCTGCGCGGACTGGCACGGGTGGTCCTCATGTTCGTCGTGCTGTGGTGGATGTACGGCGGCTACGCCTGGCTCGCCAACACCATCGCACCGACGACTCCGGTCCGCAGGCTGACGATGCTCGTCGGCATGGCCGGGTTCTTCATGGTCGCGCTGGCCACGCCGACCGCCTTCTCCGGCGGCGGGATCGTCTGGGGCCTCGGCTATTTGATTCTCGTGAGCGCCCACGCCGTGCTGTACGCGCAGGACAATCCGCACATCCTGCGGGTGCTGCCTGCCAATCTGCTGGCAGCGCTGTTCATCGTCGCCGCGGGCATCTTCGACCACGGCGCGCCCGCGCACATCCTGTGGACGTTCGCCGTCGTGGTGCCGATCGTGCAGCCGTACGTGGCGCCCGCGGGCGGGCGGTTCCGTATCCGCGCGGGGCACATCGTGGAGCGGCACGGCCTGCTGGTGATGATCACCATCGGAGAGTCCATCGTCGCGATCGGCGTCGGGGCGGGCAGGCAGGAACTGACCGCGGGCCTCATCGTGACCGTCCTGGTGTCCCTCGCCTTGGCGGCCGCGGTCTGGTGGAGTTACTTCGACCGCGACGGCGCCCGCGCCGAACGCGCCCTGCGCGCCGCCGACGACGTGTCGCGCACCGACCGGACCATGTTCGGTTATTTCTACGCGCACATCCCGATCGTGATCGGCATCGTGGTGATGGCCGCTGGTGTGCAGCAGGCGGTCGCGCGCTCCTGGAACCCGCTCGGGGCAGGCCCCGCCTGTGCGCTGGCCTGCGGCACCGCCACATACCTGCTCGGCGACGCCGCCTACCGCCACATCGTCGGCATCGGCCCGTCGAAGATCCGCATCGCGACGGCCGTGCTGTGCCTGCTCACCATCCCGCTGGGCCGCCACTCGGCGGCCACCGAGGCCCTCGCCCTCACGGCCCTGCTCGGTCTGGCCCTGGTCGCCGAATCCCGCGCCCGCAAGCCCCGACTCCCCCTGTCCTGAATGCGTCCTTCCTGCACATAGTGTGCAGGCAGGACGCATTCAGGACGGCCGGGCGTGAGTCGTGGGGGCGGTGGTGGACGTGGATGTCGTCACCCGGGGCTTGGTCGTGGACGACGTGGCCGGGCCGGTGACGGGGGTGCCGTTCTTGCAGCGGACGCCGTAGATCGTGACAGTGCCGAGCGCGCCGCGCTTGGTTCGGACCACGAGGTGGCCGTTCGGGCCCGTGAAGTCGGGCGAGGTGCGCAGGAACAGGAAGTCCGTGGGGCCGCAGTCCAGGCTGTCGGGGTCCTTCGGCGCCTGCTCGGCGATCAGGAAGTTCACGCACAACTCGCCGTAGCAGCGCTTGCGGGCGTCGTTGGCGAGCGTGTCGCGCACGTAGTACACCGAAGGGCCGCCGCCGAACCGAAACTCGCCGAGGTCCACCGGATTCGGGTATGCCTTGCCGGTGCTGCCCTCCGGCGCCCCCGGCGCCCCGCCCGGGACGTCCGGCGTGCCGGCGTCCGACTGTGCGGGCGTACTGGCTGCCGGACCGGCGTCGACACCGGTGTGCGACACCGTGTGCGACACCGTGCCCGTCGTGTCGCCGTCGCCGCACCCGGCCGCTCCTGCCGCCACCACCGCGCACCCCACGGCCCACAGTGCGATCCGCCGCGCGCTCCCCGTCATCGCAGACCTTTCGAGACGTCGCCTCGGCCCATCCGAGTCGCCTGGACTACCAGCATCCGCCGACACCGCCCCGCCGCGCAGCGAAACCGACGCGCGGACTCGGTCAGGCACCGGTTGGAATCAGCACGAACGCAACCATTCCGCCGCTCGGGCCCGGCCGCCATCCTGAAGAGGCAACAGCGCGGGTGTGACTGAGTGGTTTAGGTACCGGTCTGCAAAGCCGTTTACGTGGGTTCGAATCCCGCCACCCGCTCCTCGAAGCCCCCAGAATGACGCGTGACGTGCGCTGAGCGCACGTCACGGGTCATTCTGGGGGCTTGGTTAGTTGACTTGGCGGGTGGTGTCGGACCAGTAGCGGGCGCGCAGCGCCTTCTTGTCGGGCTTGCCGATGCCGGTGACGGGGATGCGGTCGACGAAATCGACCGACTTGGGCGTGTACACGGCGCCCTTGCGGTCCTTGACCAGGGCCTGGAGTTCCTCGGCCGCGACTGTGTGGCCGTCGCGCAGCACCACCACCGCCTTGACCGCCTCGCCCCATTTCTCGTCGGGGACGCCGATGACCGCGGCGCCCGCGACGGCGGGATGGGCCGACAGCGTGTCCTCGACTTCTCTGGGGAAGACATTGAAGCCGCCAGAGACGATCATGTCCTTCTTGCGGTCGATGATGTAGAGGTAGCCCTCCGCGTCGCGGCGGGCCACGTCGCCGGTGTGCAGCCAGCCGAATTCGGTAGCCTCCGCGGTCTGTTCGGGCTTGTTGAGATAGCCCTTCATCACCAGCGGGCCGCGCACGCAGATCTCGCCGGGCTCGCCGTCGGCAACCTCGTTGCCTGCGTCGTCGAGCAGCGCCACGTGCAGCCACGGCACCGCGCGTCCGCAGCTGGCCAGCCTGTGCGGCGCGGCCAGGTCGTGGTCGGCGCGGCCGAGCACCGAGATGGTCATCGGGCATTCGGCCTGGCCGTAGAACTGCACGAACACCGGTCCGAACTTCTCGACCGCCTCGGCCAACCGGGTTGGCGAGATCGCGGACGCGCCGTAGAACACCGTCTCCAGGCTGGACGTGTCGTATTTGTCGAGGTCCGGGTAGTCCAACAGCGCATAGAGCATGGTCGGCACCAGCATCGTGGAGGTGATGCGGTACTGCTGCACCGCCTCCAGGAATTTCTGCGGGTGGAAGCCGGGCAGCACCACCATGGAGCCGCCCATCATCGCGGTCGGGTTCCAGAACGCGGCTCCCGCGTGCGACAGCGGCGTGCACACCAGGTGTCGGATCTCGGCGGGCCACTCCCACTCGGCGCGCTGGATGCGCAGCAGGGTCGCGCTGCCGCGGTAGGTCATCATGACGCCCTTGGACTTTCCGGTGGTGCCCCCGGTGTAGGCCAGGCTGGACACCGCGTCCAGATCGAGGTCCGCCGGGGCCCGCAGCGGTCCGGGGGTCTGCGCGGCCGCGGCGGCCAGCAGGTTCGTGCCGATCGGCGATTCTCCCAGAGCAACCAGGTTCTTCAGTCCCGGCACCCGCTCGGCGAGGTCGGCGGCGCGCTCGGCATAGTTGGCGGCGTCGAAGATCAGCGTTTCGATGCCCGCGTCCTCGAGGACGTAGGCGTGGTCGTCGAGCGAGCCCATCGGGTGCAGCGCCGCGCCGCGGACCCCGACCACCAGGTTCGCACTCAAGGTGAACAGCACCTCGGGCCGGTTCGCCGACAGGATCGCGACCGGGCTGCCCACGCCGAGGCCCAGGGCCGCCATGGCCTGGCTGTAGCGGCTGATCTCGTCGCGCAGCTGACCGTAGGTCAGTTCGGCGTCGCCGATGTGCACGGCGGTCCGGTCGGCGTAGAGATCCAGCGAGCGGATCAGCAGGTCGACGGGAAGGGGTTCACGATGAAGCTGGTCCAGCTCGTCTGCCATCTTCCCAATCTAGAACTCGTTCTATCGACGGGCAACCCCCTGCCGACCCAAGCCTTGCCCGCATTTCGAGAACGTGTTTCACTCGGGTGGTGACCGTAGAAGCCGCTCCACAGAGCCCGCCGCCGCTCTCGGCGCCGCTCGACATAGGGTTCGACTACACCCGATCGCTCGGGCCGGTGCTGTCCAGATTCATGACCGGCCTGTCCGAACGTCGCATCGAGGGCGTGCGCGGGTCCGACGGCCGAGTGCACGTCCCGCCGGTCGAGTTCGATCCGGCCACGGCCGCGCCGCTGTCGGAGTTCGTCGAAGTCGGAACCGAAGGCACGGTGCTGAGCTGGTCGTGGTGCGCCGAGCCGGTGGCGGGCCAGCCGATCCAGCGGCCGTTCGCCTGGGCGCTGGTCCGGCTCGACGGCGCCGACACCGCGATCCTGCACGCGGTCGACGTCGCGGCCCCCGAACAGATCCGCACCGGCGCGCGCGTGCGGGTGCGGTGGGCCGACGAGCCGGTCGGGCACATCCGCGACATCGCCTACTTCCTCCCGGTCGACGCCGCCGACGGCGACGCGCCGACGCCGCCCCCGCCGCCGGTCGCCCCGCGCGGCGACGGCGATCCGCTGACCACGATCGTCACCCCGATCGCCCTCAACTACACCCACACCGCCTCCCCCGAGGACAGCCGCTACCTGCGCGCCCTCGACGAAGGCAGGCTGGTGGGCCAGCGCTGTCCGACCTGCGAGCAGGTCTACATCCCGCCGCGCAGCGCGTGCCCGGTGGACGGCGTGCCCACCACGACCGAGGTGGAATTGCCCGACACCGGGGTGGTCACCACCTTCTGCATCGTGAACGTGCCGTTCCTGGGCCAGCGGATCACGCCGCCCTACGTCGCGGCGTACGTCCTCCTGGACGGCGCGGACATCCCTTTCCTGCACCTGGTGCTCGGCTGCGACGCCGCCGACGTGCGGATGGGCATGCGCGTGCGCGCGTCGTGGCGGCCCCGCGACGAGTGGAACACCACGCTGGGCAACATCTCCCACTTCGAGCCCTCCGGCGAGCCGGACGCGCCCTTCGAGTCCTTTGCGAGGCACCTGTGAGCGACGTAGCTGTCGTCGGATTCGCCCAATCCCACGCCGTCCGCGAATCCGCCGGGACCACCAACGGCGTCGAGATGCTGGTGCCGCTGTTCGCCGAGGTGTTCGGCCGGACCGGACTGGCGAAGTCCGACATCGATTTCTGGTGCTCGGGATCGTCGGACTA
>JABFVX010000223.1 GCA_013362555.1 Mycobacteriaceae bacterium | reverse complement strand
CCTGACGCCCAAGCACGTCGACGTGCCCGAGCTGGTGCGCGTGCTGGACTTCGAGCCGGTGCCGGATCCGGTCATCGAGCCGGTGCCGTGCGGCCCGGGGCAGCTGCGCTATCCCACGCCGGTGCGCGAATTCGCGCTGTGCCGAGCCGAAGTCACCGACCGCGACGCCGTCGCGGTGACCGAGCCGGGCCCCAACATCGTGCTGTGCACCGACGGCGCCGCCGAATTGCGCAGCGGCCGTGAGACGCTGACGCTGGAGCGGGGCGCCGCGGCGTGGGTTTCCGCGGCGGATTCGGAAGTGACGGCGCGCGCGGTCGGCAACACGCCCGCGCAGGTGTTCACCGCGTCGGTGGCGCTGTAGTCGTGGCCTGAGCCAGGTTTCGAGAGAAGGAGAACACGTGTCGGCCGGTGGCGGAAAGAAGGCAATTGTCGCGGCGCTGACCGCGAATGCCGGGATCGCGGCGGCGAAGTTCGTCGGCTTCCTGATCACCGGGTCGTCCTCGATGCTCGCCGAGGCGGTGCACTCGGTCGCGGACACGTCGAACCAGGGCCTGTTGCTGCTCGGGCAGCGCCGGGCGGCCCAGAAGGCCGACCGGTTGCACCCGTTCGGGTACGGGCGCAACCGCTACTTCTACTCGTTCGTGGTGGCGCTGGTCATTTTCCTGCTCGGTGCGGCTTTCGCCCTGTATGAGGGCATCGAGAAGATCCGGCACCCGCACGAGCTGGACTCGCCCATCGTCGCAGTGGCGATCCTGGCGGTGGCGATCGGGCTGGAGAGCTACAGCTTCGTCACTGCGATCGGCGAGTCCCGACCGCTGAAAGGCGATTCCAGCTGGTGGGGGTTTATCCGGCGGTCGCGCAACCCGGAGCTGCCGGTGGTGTTGCTCGAGGACGCGGGCGCGCTGATCGGTCTGGTTCTGGCGCTGGCAGGCGTCGGTCTGAGCATGCTCACCGACGACCCGGTCTGGGACGGTATCGGCACCTTGAGCATCGGCGTGCTGCTCGCCGTCATCGCGGTGGTGCTGATCGTGGAGATGCACAGCCTGCTCATCGGCGAGGGCGCCACGCCGGGGGAGGACACGTCGATCCGCGAGAATCTGGTCGACGGCGCCCGCATCGACCGGGTGATTCACCTGCGCACCCAGTACCTCGGACCGGACGAGCTGCTGGTGGCCGCGAAGGTCGGCATCGCGCCAGGCCTCGACATCGAGGCCATCGCGGCCGCCATCGACGCGGCCGAGGCCCGCGTCCGCGCCGCCGTCCCCACCGCCCGCGTCATCTACCTGGAGCCGGACCTCTACCGCAACCCGCCGCAATGACCTTCCAGAATGACCCGCGACGTGCGCTGGGCGCACGTCGCGGGTCATTCTGGACAGGGGTTATTCCGGTTGTTCCCGCGGGGGCGCAGTGCGGAGCAGGAGCAGGCCGAGCAGGGCGGCGGCGAGGCTGAAGGCCGCGCTGATCCAGGAGCCCGTCGACATGGCGGCGGTGAAAGCGTCCTTCGCGGGCTCGGCCCAGCCGAGACCGATGGCGCTGCCGATGGATTCGCGCGCGGCGGCAGGCGCCGAGCCCGGCATGTGTGCGGTGTAGACCCCCGCCAGCACGCTGCCCAAGGTCGCGATGCTGACCGCCATGCCCACCTGCTGCAGGGTGTCATTGAGCGCCGAGCCCACGCCCGCGTGTTCGAGCGGGATGGCGTTCATGATCGACGCGTACGCCGCGGGGCCCGCCAGGCCGCCGCCGACTCCCATGACGAGCATGCTGACCAGCACCGTCGAATATCCTGACGCGATGGCCAGGATGGCGAACGCCCCCGCCATGACCAAAAGGCCTGCGACGATGAGCGTCTTGTTGCTCACCTTCTTGCCGAGGCTCGCGCCGAGACCGTTGCACACCGCCGCGGCGACCGCGTACGGCAGCAGCGCGAGCCCGGCCTTCATGGGGCCGTAGTCGAGCACGAACTGGAGGTACTGGGTCAGCATCAGCATGACCGCGCCCATCCCGAAGACCATCAGCAGCAGAGTGGCGCAGGTGCCGGTGAAGTCCCGGTTCCGGAAAACCCCCAGTGGCAGCATCGGATGCGTCGAGCGCCGCTCCCACCACACGAAGCCGAGCCAGGCCGCCGCGGCCGCGGCGATCACGGGGAGGTTCCACTCGCGTTCGATGATGACGTAGACCGTCGAGGTCAGCGCCGCAATCGACAGCAGCACCCCCACCAGGTCCACCGGTCGCCGCTCGCCGTGCGACTCCGGCATCCACGCAAACGCCGCGGCGATGGCGATCGCCGCCACCGGAATGTTGAGCAGGAACACCGAGCCCCACCAGTAGTGGTCGAGCAGGAACCCGCCCAGAGTCGGGCCCGCCACGATGCCCAGCATCGAGACTGTCGACCATGCCGCCATGGCTTTGCGCCGCTCGTCCTCGGCGAAGGTGGTCATCAGGATGGACAGCGTCGACGGCATCAGCAGCGACCCGCCGACCCCCATGGCCACCCGCGCCGCAACCACCTGCCACGGAGCCGACGCCAGCACCGCCCCCGCGGAGGCCAGCCCGAAGATGCCGAGCCCGGCGACCAGCATTTTCCGCCGGCCGAATCGGTCCGACAGGCTGCCTGCGGTGAGCAGCAGGCCCGCGAACACCAACACGTAGGCGTCCAGGATCCACTGGATGTCCGAGGGCGTAGCGTCCAGTTCCCTGATCAGCGACGGAATCGCCAGATTCAGGACGGTGCCGTCGAGCATCAGCACGAGCAGCGCCAGGCACAGTGCGCCGAGAACCCACCACCTGCGCGGCTGTCGTACAACGTCCGATTCTTCTAGTACATCGTTCGATACCACCGGAACACCGTACCATGATCCTAGTACGCTGTGCGAGACCCACTTTCGTACCTCCAGAACGACTCATGAGTTGCGTTAGGCGCACGTCACGGGTCGTTCTGGAAGGTGGTCGTGTGGGCGGCGGTGGCCCGTACGGTGTTCGAGTGGAGGTATTGTTCAGCCGTGGCCAAGCAGTTCACGTCGGTATGGACCAGGGAGGCGCGCAAGCCGAAGGCGTCGGGGCTCAGTCGCGAGCAGATAGTGCGCGCCGCGATCGAGCTGCTCGACGCGGACGGGCTGGAGGCGCTGAGCATGCGCAAGCTGGCGGCGAAGCTCGGCTCCGGCACGACCAGCGTCTATTGGTACGTCGCGAACAAGGACGAGCTGCTCGAGCTCGCGCTGGACGACGTCTGGGGCCTCATCCGCACACCGGAGCAGGACGCGGACTGGCGCGAGCTGATCGACGTCTTCGCGCACAGCATGCGCGATGTGCTGCGCGCCCACCCGTGGGCGGCGTCGTTGCTGGGCAAGCTGCCCAGCCTCGGGCCGCAGGCCTTCGCCCTCACCGACCGGCTGCGGCGCGCGATGGTGCAGGCGGGGTTCGACGGCATCGAGGTGTACCTGGCGTCCGGCACGGTGACGTGCTTCGTGTTCGGCCAGGTGGTGCCGGAGATCGCGTGGCGCGCCTCGTCCGAAGGGAAAATCGACATCGACCTCCTGCACGAAGCCGCGCAGACACTCGCGGCGGACTACCCGGAGCTGCGCGCGGATTACGAGAAGACGCTCGCCATGGACCACGAGAAAGCCCGCAACGACTCTTTCGACTTCGGCCTGAACTGCGTACTGGACGGGCTCGCGGCGCGTCTGGCGCGGGGCTCCCGAGAGAGCGGATGACGGGATTCGAACCCGCGACCCTCACCTTGGCAAGGTGATGCGCTACCAGCTGCGCTACATCCGCAATACGACCCCCATTTCGGCGGCCGCGATCGGAAACCTTATCCAACAGCCGATCCCGAACAAAATCGACCCGCCGACGCTATCCGGAACGACCCGGGACATGCGCCTGCCGCACCTCGCGGGTCGCTCCGGACGGCGGTATAGGCTTGTCTGGTGACCGTGGACACTGGAGAACGCAAGCTGGAAGCCGATCGCCGGAACGGGATCGAGTACAAGGTCGCCGATCTTTCGCTGGCCGAGTTCGGCCGCAAGGAGATCCGGCTCGCCGAGCACGAGATGCCCGGTCTGATGGCGCTGCGCCGGGAATACGCCGAGGTGCAGCCGCTCAAGGGCGCGCGGATCTCGGGCTCGCTGCACATGACGATCCAGACCGCCGTGCTCATCGAGACGCTGACTTCGCTCGGCGCCGAGGTGCGCTGGGCCTCGTGCAACATCTTCTCCACCCAGGACCACGCGGCGGCCGCCGCAGTGGTCGGCCCGCACGGCACGCCGGAAGAGCCGTCGGGCACGCCGGTCTTCGCCTGGAAGGGCGAGACCCTGGAGGAATATTGGTGGGCCGCCGAGCAGATGCTGACCTGGCCGGATCAGCCCGCCAACATGATCCTGGACGACGGCGGCGACGCCACCATGCTGGTGCTGCGCGGCGCGCAGTTCGAGAAGGCGGGCGTGGTGCCGCCGCCGGACGCGGACCACTCCGCCGAGTACGCCGTGTTCCTGAACCTGCTGCGGGAGCGCCTGGAGACCGACAAGGGCAAGTGGACCGAGATCGCAGGCAGCGTCCGCGGCGTGACCGAAGAGACCACCACCGGAGTGCTGCGGCTGTACCAGTTCGCCGCGGCCGGTGAGCTGCTGTTCCCGGCGATCAACGTCAACGACTCGGTGACCAAGTCGAAGTTCGACAACAAGTACGGCACCCGGCACTCGCTCATCGACGGCATCAACCGCGGCACCGACGTGCTCATCGGCGGCAAGAAGGTCCTCATCTGCGGCTACGGCGACGTCGGCAAGGGCTGTGCGGAGTCGCTCGCGGGCCAGGGTGCGCGGGTGCAGGTCACCGAGATCGACCCCATCAACGCGCTGCAGGCGCTGATGGACGGGTTCGACGTGGTCACCGTGGCGGACGCCATCGGCGACGCCGACATCGTGGTGACCGCCACCGGCAACAAGGACATCATCACCCTCGACCACATGCGGGCGATGAAGGACAAGGCGATCCTCGGCAACATCGGCCACTTCGACAACGAGATCGACATGGCGGCCCTGGAAGGGTCGAGCGCCGTCCGGCTCACCATCAAGCCGCAGGTGGACCTGTGGACCTTCGGCGACTCGGGCAAGTCCATCATCGTCCTGTCCGAAGGGCGGCTGCTCAACCTCGGCAACGCGACCGGGCACCCGTCGTTCGTGATGAGCAACAGCTTCTCGAACCAGGTCATCGCGCAGCTCGAGCTGTGGACCAAGCCGCAGGAGTACGACAACGAGGTGTACCGGCTCCCCAAGCATCTCGACGAGAAGGTCGCCAAGATCCACGTGGAGGCCCTGGGCGGCACCTTGACCAAGCTCACCAAGGACCAGGCCGAATACATCGGCATCGACGTCGAAGGCCCCTACAAGCCCGACCACTACCGCTACTGACCAACGCCGGCACGATAAACGCACGCCTTCTTGTCAAACGCACCGCGAATAGTCGACTATTCGCGGTGCGTTTGACAAGAAGGCGTGCGTTTGGGGCCTCAATACCCCTGCCAGTGCGGTTTGTTGGCGTGGGCGAAGCGGTAGTAGTCGCCTTGGGTCAGGGCGGCGGCGGCGGATTCGTCGGTGATGACGGTGACGTGGGGGTGCATCTGGAGGATGGATGCGGGGCAGAAGGCGGAGACCGGGCCTTCCACCGCGGCGGCGACGGCGGCGGCTTTGGATGGGCCGGTCGCGATCATCACCAGGTGTCCCGCGTCGGAGATGGTGCCGAGGCCTTGGGTGAGGACGTGGGTGGGCACGTCGTCGGGGGTGTCGAAGAACCGGGCGTTGTCGGCGCGCGTGCGCGGCGTGAGCGTCTTCACCCGAGTGCGCGAGCGCAGTGAGGACCCGGGCTCGTTGAAGCCGATGTGCCCGTTCGCACCGATGCCGAGGATCTGCACCGCGACCGGACCGGCCGCGGCAATGGCCGCCTCGTACGCGGCCGCGGCGGCCGGGAGGTCGGCAGCGTTGCCGTCGGGGCTGTGCACGGCAGCGTCGTCGATGTCGATGTGCGAGGTGAACTCGTCGCGGATGAAGCGGGCATAGGACTGTGGATGCCCGGCGGGCAGGTCGATGTACTCGTCCAGGAGAAACGCCTGCACGCCTGCGAAACTCAAGTCTTCGTCGCGGTGCCTGCGGATGAGTTCGCGATAGGCGCCCAGCGGCGACGAGCCGGTCGCCAAGCCGATCGCCCGCGCCCCGGCCCGGACGTCGGCGGCGATGATGCCGCCGGCGAGCACGCCCGCTTGGTCGGCGGTGTCGGTGATGACTAGTTCCACAGCTCTCCGTTCCGGTACACGGTGCGGGATGTCAATCGGTCGTCGGTGACGATGAGGTCCGCGCGCAGATCCCTCGCGAGCGTGCCCCGGTCGGGCAGGCCGAGCAGTCGGGCAGGTGTGGCCGCCGCAGCGCGGACGGCGTGGGGCAGCGCGGCGCCGGCGTGGAACACAGTGCGGCGCAGCAGGTCCCATGTGGTCGCGGTGCCGCCCGCGATCGCCGTCTCGCCGCCGTCGGCGGAGTGCAGGCGGGCGACGCCGCCGCGGACATCCACGTCGAGCGTGCCGAGGCGGTAGCGCCCGTCGGGCTGTCCGGCCGCCGCCATCGCGTCGGTGACCAAGGCGACGTTGGCGGCGCCGACGGTGTCGAACACCATCCGCACCGTGCCGTCGTCCACATGCACGCCGTCGCCGATGATTTCGGCGACTGCCTCGCCGCGGCCCGCTGCGGCGAGGGCGGCCGTGAGGAATCCGGCGCCGCGGTGCGCCAGCGGCGTCATCGCGTTGAACAGGTGCGTAATCGACACCCGGGCGCCCGCGCGGCGGCAGGTCTCCAGCGCGGCGAGCGACCGTGCGAAGCTCGCCGCGGTGTGGCCGAGCGAGACGACGATGCGCGCGGCGGCGAGGATCTCGATCAGCTCGTCGGCGTGATCGGTTTCCGGGGCGAGCGTCATCGAGACGATGCGTCCCGCGGCTCGGTCCACCAGTCTGCGCAGCATGGCTGGGTCGCCGGGCGCGATCCGGGTCGGATCGTGTGCGCCGCAGCGCCGTTCGCTCAGAAACGGCCCCTCGAGGTGAATGCCCGCCAGCAGCCCGGCGTCCACCGAGGGAGCGAGCGCGCCGATCC
>JABFVX010000459.1 GCA_013362555.1 Mycobacteriaceae bacterium | reverse complement strand
AGGTGACGAGCATGTTGAGGCGACTGCGGGGTCCTGGTCGGTTGCGATTCGGGTCGGGGTGGAGGGCGGCCAAGCGGATGGGGGCGGGTCTTTTCGACGACACGATCACCGACTGGGCGGCCGCGCTCACCTATTACAGTGTGCTATCGCTGTTTCCGGGGATCATCGTGTTGTCGGCGGTGTTGGGGCTGTTGGGCGACGCCGCGACGAACTCCCTCGTCGACACGCTGGCCGACGTCGGACCGGGCAGTTCGACGTCGCTGGTCGTGGACGCCATCGAGGAGCTGCGCCAGGCTCGGTCGCTGGCGGGACCGGCGGCGGGCGTCGGTCTGGCGCTCGCGCTGTGGACGGCGTCCGGGTACATCGGAGCGTTCATGCGCGCCGCGAACTCGCTCCACAAGGTCGAGGAAGAGCGGCCGATGTGGAAGACGCTGCCGCTGCGCGTCGGCCTCACCGTCGTGATCGTGCTGTTGGTGGCAGTGTGCGCGGTCGGCGTGGTGCTGACGGGGTCGGTCGCGGAGCGCGTCGGGCGCTGGGTCGGCGCGGGCTCGGCCGCGGTGACAGTGTGGGACGTCGCGAAATGGCCGGTACTGGCAATGTCGGCGAGTCTGGCCATTGCGCTGCTGTACTGGTCCGCGCCGAACGCACGGTTCCGGTGGCTGAGCCCGGGCAGCGTGCTGGCGGTGCTGCTCTGGCTGGCGGCGTCCGGCGGATTCGCCGTCTACGTGGCGAATTTCGGTTCCTACAACAAGACTTACGGTTCGCTGGCCGGAGCGGTGGTCTTCCTCGTGTGGCTGTGGATCACCAACGTGGCCGTGCTGCTTGGCGCC
The DNA here is from genome assembly GCA_013362555.1 of Mycobacteriaceae bacterium. Taxonomy (GTDB): domain Bacteria; phylum Actinomycetota; class Actinomycetes; order Mycobacteriales; family Mycobacteriaceae; genus JABFVX01. The sequence goes on along the minus strand of JABFVX010000459.1, from coordinate 6,313 downwards.
CAACTCGACGCCGAACTGGCCAGAACCTAGCCGCACCCCTTTTGGTCAAACGCACCGAAAACATCCGGTGCGTTTGACCAAAAGGGGTGCGGTTGTTGCTAACCGCGGTGGGCGATGCCGGTCAGGATCGTGTGGAGGCCCGCGGCGAACTCCGTCTCGGGGTCGACGGCCATGAGTTCGGCGCCCGCACCTAGCTCGGCTTAGTGCTTCCAGAATGACCCATGAAGTGCGTTCAGCGCACTCCAGGGGTCATTCTGGAAACTATGGTAGTGTCCGGACATGTGTCCGGTTATCTGTCTGGTGTTGCTGGTTTAGGGCGAAACGAGCTCGCCGTGCTGGATCGGGAGCTGCTGCTGTGCGGTCACCTGATCGACCGGGCCGGGATGCCGTACACGCTCGCGGCGCTGGGGCGCGCCGGCATGGTCGCCGTGGCGGTCGCGGAATGGCAGGCGGCCAGTCCCGTCTACACCCGTCGGATGCGGGCCGCGCTCGACTACGGCGGCGACGACGTCGAAACCATCTTCAAGGGACTGCAACTCGACATCGGCGCGCCACCGCAGTTCATGGACTTCCGATTTCGGGTCGACGACCCCGGCCGCGGCGAATTCCGGCTCGACCACTGCGGTGCGCTGATGGACGTGGAGCCCATGGGCGCGGAGTTCGTCGTGGCGATGTGCCACGACATCGAGGATCCCACCTTCGACGCGACAGCCGCGGCCACCAACCCCCGCGCCCGAGTGCGACCGGTCTACCGCCCGCCGCGGACCCCTGCCGACCGTACGCCGCACTGCGCCTGGACCGTTGTCATCGATCCGGCGGCGACGCCGATCCCGGAGCATCCCGACACTGGGCGACTTTCGAAATCCGCCGCGGCACAGCTGGATCCGACGCCGCTCGACCCGGCGGATCCCGGTCGCTCCGATTACCGCGGCCCGCTGCTGAGCGACCTGCGGTTCGAGGACTTCTCGCGGTCGGCCCTGGTGCGGATTGCCGACGAGGTGGCGCTTCAGCACCACCTCTTGGCGTTGGGATTCCGACATGCCGTCACCGAGCGGCTCGGTGCGGCAGGCGCGCTCGACGTGGTACGCAACCAGTTCACCGGGATCGCGGGTCTCACCGCCCGCCGGATCCGCGCGGCGTTCGATCTCGGCGACGACGCGGCGGGGTTGTGCGCGGTCCTCGCGTTGCACCCGGTGTTCAACCCGGCGCGGTATGTCGGGGCCAGGTTCGACCGCAAAGGCGACGCGGTGCGGATCGAGCTGCCGCGCCGCGGCACTGGCGCGGCCGCCGACGAGGCCTGGCCGACGTTGCTGGCTCCGGAGCGGCTTGCGCCGCTGGACGCACTGGCCCGCGGTGTCAATCCGCGCTTCCGCTGCCACACGGCCGCCGCCGACGCGGACACGCTCACCGTGGACATCGCGCTCGACCCCGAGCCGCACGAGCAGGCAGTGGAGGTGGCCATCACGGCCCTCAGCACCGGCGCGAACTTCGCCTTCGCCGATCGCGGAACTCCGCTGCCGCTCACCGTCGTCCGCCGCCCTCACGGCGGTTTCCATCCTCCAGCATGAGCCGTGACGTGCGTTCCGCGCTGCGAGACGGCAGCCCGAGGAGGCAACGCGCATAACCACGCAGGGCCTCGCGAGCAGCGCAATTCAACACCGCGCTGTGAGTCGGCGGCCCGAGGAGGCAGTGTGCGTAACCACGCAGGGCCTCGCGAGCGGCGCAATTCAACACCGCGCTGTGAGTCGGCGGCCCGAGGAGGCAGTGTGCGTAACCACGCAGGGCCTCGCGAGCGGCGCAATTCACCTGAGCACCGCACGCGTCATTCTGGAGGGTCCGTCATCGGTGCGGAGTGTTCGATGGTGTCGCCACGGTAGCGGGCGGCGGTCCAGGGTGGGGCGCCGGGGGACGGGACGAGGGTGATCGACACGTACTCCTTGCCCGCGGTGGCGGCCGGAGGGAGGGCGAAGGAGTCTTCGAGCCAGCGGTGTACGTGGTTGGCTCGCGGCTGCATCCAGCGGCCCACCCGCACTCCGTCCACGAGCACGTCCGCGGACTGATAGCCGCGGTCCTGGTCGGCGATGCGGCGCAGCAGCACGCCGTTGTTCTGTGCGCCGACCAGCAGGCGGAACGCGACCGGGCGGCTGGTCACGCGGACCGTGCGGGTGGTCGCCACGGTGTCGCGGGTGCCTTCGTAGTTGCTGGTCAAGGCGGTGTTCACGGCGTCGGAATCGGTGTAGTCGTGCACCGCGCGGCTCAGCGGGTCCGCAGGCTCGACCGCGTCACCGGTCCGGGTGGTATCGCCGCGCTGGGTGTAGAGGAACGCCGTGGAGCCGTAGTCGGCCTCGATCAGGTCGCGCTTGCCGTGCTCCATCCCGAACCGCAGCCCGGACCCGTAGCTGACAGCGTCCGACAGCATGACGCGGTACATCGCGACGCAGTAGTCGCACCAGCTGTCCGAGCGCATGTGGGGCTGGCCGGTGAACGGGCCGCTGTAGCGGGCGCCGTTGTGGAAGTACCAGCCGCCCTCGTAGAAGTCTTCGGTCCCGGTGCCGTACAGCTGCGGACTGAGCAGGCCGTCGCTGTAGACCCGCTCGGCGCCCTCCAGGAAAAGCGGCACCCGCGGCGCGAAGTTCGCGTTGAGTCGCACGCCCCGAATGGATTCGCTGACCCCGACGAACTTGCCGTGCCCGGCCTCGTCGGCGAACATCCAATCGTGTCCGGGCGTGGTCTTGCCGCGATGTGAGCGCGTGGACAGATAACCCGCGCGGCCGCCGTCCAGTGCCGCCGTCCAGTCCGGGTTCGGCGACACCTGCACCTCCGTGTGAACCCCGCGAACAGTCTTGGCGGTCGTGTTCTCCAGTCGCACTTCGGCATTGCGTCCGAAGGGCATCGGCCACCAGGTGGTCAGCCAGCCGCCGGGGCGCGGGTCGGCCGCGAACATCAGCGCGCGCACCTGGCTGGGTCCGACTCCGCTGCCGAAGAACTCGCCCACCGGGGAGTTCACCGACTCGCGGCCGTCGAATTCGATCCGCAGCCGCAGCCCGCTGAGGACGGCCTCGCTGTAGTCCGGAAGCCGCAGCCGCAGTTCGGTGATGGCGGCCGAACCTGCCTGCGTGGCGATCGGCACGGTGTGACCGGCGGGAACGTCGACCACCCGGGTGTTCCACTCGGCCCCGCGCACTGCGGGTTTCGGATCACGGCGGCCCGCGGCGACAAGCATGGCCAGGACGTCATTGGCTTTGTCCGCGGGGGTGAAGGTGGGCACGCCGAGGTGGTCGGCGAAGTGCCGATAGGTGACGTGGTAGTACTGCAGCGCCGATTCGACGCTCACTTGCATCGAGTTCCGGTAAGGCATGGGAACTTTCACATAGACGCCGCCGGGCGACTGGGCGGCGTTGGCCACGAGCGGGTATATGAAAGGCGCTCCGAGCTTGCCGTCCACGATGTCCTGCAGCGGCGCGTCCAGGACGACGGACCCGTCCACGGCTACCCGCATCCGCCCCATCTTCTTCACCACCCCGCCGTCCCGGGTGAACCAGATCGAGTCGATCTCACCCGGGCCGCTGTCCTCGGCCACCACGCAGCCCGCGCCGCCCTTGCGCAGGCACCCGCCGCTGCCGTTGTTGTTGCCGGTGCGGCGGTTGTAGTCGCCGCCGGTGCGGTCGAAGCTGGAATACTGCAGCGTCTGTGCACCGCTGGGCAAGTACGGCAGTCGGTCCAAGCGGCGGTAGACGTCCCAGCCGACCGGGCCTTTGTCCCCGATGGGATTCGCGACGTCGGCGGGGGCGGGGCCTGCCTGTGCCAGCAATGCCGAGGCCCAGATCGCAAGCAAAAGTCGAGCGAACCGCGACACCCAGGTCCTCCTCGGTGAATACCGCAGCGTTCGGGAATCCTGCGAATCAAGAGTTACCAGAATGCCGGGCCCCGCGCCGGATGGAACTACAATCAAACCACCCAGTCTGCGTGTCGGCGGGCGGACACGCCGCCGAGGCCTTACTCTCCGCTGCAGAGATGTCGGATCATCTAACTATCCGGTTTATCCGGATCCGAGAGGAGTTGGTGGGCGTGCACAACGTTACTGACCTGGCAGGCGTGGTCGCTCAGCAGTTCAGCAACGTGCAGCCGGAGCAGCCGCCGATCGGGACCGGGATCATGCGCCTGGTCCGCTGGATGATGTGGTTCGTCCAGTTGTCCGGTCTGACCGGCATCACTTATGCAGGCGGCAAGTTCGCCTGGGAGAAGTGGACCGGCGGCGCTCTGGAATCCCCGAAGATGGTCGCGGGCGCCGCTCTGGGCGGCCTCACCGCCACCAGCGCGGGCACCATCATGAACTCGGTCATCCACTAGTCGGCAGCGGCCGGGTACACCCGTATCGCGCGTCTGCACCCGCAGCTGCGGGTGCAGACGCGCGATACGGGTGTTAGGGGCGGGTCAAGCCCACGGGTCGTTGGCGTTGAGGGCTTCCAGGAGGTGTCGGACCGCCGCGGCCCGGCGGCCTGCGGCTCCGGAGAGGTCGTCGAGGGCGCACTCCGGGTCGGCGGGCGGGCCGAGGTGGGTGCAGCCGCGCGGGCAGTCCTCGATGGCGGCAGCGAGGTCGCCGAACGCCGCCACCACGTCGTCGGGGGAGATGTGGGCCAGGCCGAACGAGCGCACCCCGGGGGTGTCTACCACCCAGCCGCCGCCGGGCAGCGCCAGTGCGACGGACTGGGTCGAGGTGTGGCGGCCCTTGCCGACCCCGGAGACCGCGCCGACCGCGCGATCCGCCGCAGGCACGAGACGATTCACCAGCGTCGACTTGCCGACGCCGGAGTGTCCGATGAGCGCGCTGACGGAGCCTTGCAACAGCTCGGTGACCGGGGCCAGCGGCTCGCCGGCCCCGCCCAGCACAATCCGCAGATCCAAATCCGCGAACTGGGCGGTGAATTCGCTCGGATCCGCCAAGTCGCTCTTGGTCAGGCACAGCACCGGGCGCAGGCCGCCGACGAAAGCGGCGATCATCGTGCGCTCGACGAAGCCGGTGCGCGGCGGCGGATCGGCCAGCGCCACGACGATCAGCAGCTGTTCGGCATTGGCGACGACGATCCGCTCGAACGGGTCGGTGTCGTCGGCGGTCCGCCGCAGCACGCTGCGGCGGTCGGCGACCTTCACGATGCGCGCCAGCGTGTCCGGGCGGCCGGAAAGGTCGCCGACCAGGCCTACCTCGTCTCCGACGACGATCGGGGTGCGGCCGAGTTCGCGGGCGCGCATCGCCACGATCGGGCGGCCGGGGTCGCCGCCGAGCACACAGCCCCAGCGGCCGCGATCCACCGCCACTACCATCGCGGCTTGCGCATCATCATGCAGCGGACGGGTTTTCGTGCGGGGGCGCGACGACTTGCCCGGGCGGACCCGGACATCCGACTCGTCGTACTCCCGACGTCTCAGGACTGCACCATCCGCTCCCACATGGTCGCGAAACCGGGCAGCGTCTTCGCGGTGGTATCGATGTCCGCCACCGTCACGCCGGGCGCCCGGAGTCCGAGAATCGCACCGGCCGTGGCCATTCGGTGATCGGCGTAGGAATGCCAGCGCCCGCCGCGCAGCGGGGCGGGCTCGATGGCCAAGCCGTCGTCGGTCTCGGTGACCTTCCCGCCGAGACGGTTGATCTCGGCAGCCAGCGCCGCGAGGCGGTCGGTCTCGTGCCCGCGCAGGTGCGCGATGCCGCGCAGCCGCGAAGGTGAATCGGCAAGGGCAGCAAGGGCGGCCACGGTCGGGGCGAGCTCGCCTACGTCATGCAGGTCGATGTCGACGCCGTGCAGGGCGGCCGGGCCGTGCACCGTGAGTGTGCCCGCGTCGGCGCCGTCCGGCCGCTCCAGCACCACTCGCGCACCCATCCGCTCCAGGATGTCGCGGATCGCGTCGCCGGCCTGGGTGGTCCGGACCGGCCAGGCCGGGACCGACACCCGCCCGCCGGTGACCGCCGCGGCGGCCAGGAACGGGGTGGCATTGGACAGGTCCGGTTCCACCGCCCAGTCCACCGCTCGGATCGGCCCCGGCGCGACCCTCCAGGTGTCGGGTTCGCCGAAACCGTCCGCGGGCGTCTCGACGGACACCCCGGCGCGGCGCAGCATCTCGACGGTCATCTCGATATGCGGCAGCGACGGCAGCGGCTTGCCGACGTGGTGGACGGTGACGCCCTCGTCGAAACGCGCCCCCGAAAGCAACAGGCCGGAGACGAACTGCGAGGACCCCGAGGCGTCGATGGTCACCGCGCCGCCGCGCAGCCGCCCCTGTCCTTCGAGCGTGAACGGCAGTGCGTCACCCGTGATGT
>JABFVX010000102.1 GCA_013362555.1 Mycobacteriaceae bacterium | reverse complement strand
TGCCTGCTCGGAGCCGGAAACCTCATCGTCAGTCGCGTGCAGGGCGAATCCCCTCCTGCCCCCACCCCTGGGTGTTCGAAAAGCGAGATGACTGTATCAGTCCCACTGCTCGTCGAGTAGGTCCACGAGCCGGATGAGGCTGTGAGCCAGCACCGTTCGATCCCCGGGGGCGATGCCGTCGAGGGCGGCTGCGAAGCGCTCGATGCGAGCGGAGGTGAGCCCATTGACCAGATCGCGGCCCGCGCCGGTGGCGACCAAGAGCTGGGCGCGGCCGTCCGCGGGGTCGGGGGTGCGCTCGATGTGGCCGACCCGCTCCAGTGCCGCGACGATGCGCGACATGGTCGGCGCCGTCACCCGTTCGGCCACGGCCAGGTCGCCCAGCCGCATCGGCCCGCCCCGGACCAGCGTGGCCAAGGCCGCCGCCGCTCCCGGGCTGAGCGAGCCGAAGTCGCCGGAGCGCCGCAGCAGCCGGATGATTCGGCCGAGCGCCAGGTAGACATCCGCCGCCTCGGCCAGCTGCTCGGGGCCGCGGGTGCGCGCCGACTGCACCATGCCTGGCTCCTCCTCGTTCACGGTCTCCTTACTTGCCCGCCAGTATGCCTTCCCGCTCCACGACGGCCGGTTCGTCGCGCGCGCCCGCCTTGCCGCCCGCGAACCAGGAGGCGACCGCACCGATCAGCATCATGGCCGCGGCGGCCAAGAACACCGCGGACAGGCCGGAGTGGAACGGGCCGGAGATCAAGTTCGGGAAGAACTGCTGCCCGGTCAACACCTCGGAGTTCACGCCGGGCTTGGCCAGGGCGCCACTGGGGCCGACCAACTCCGCGATCGGGTTGTAGCCGAGGAACGTCGCGAACAGGCTGCCCACCGGCGGCATGTCTGCCACCTGGCCGGCCACGTCGGCCGGGACGCCCTGACCGCGCAGCCCGCTGTCCATGGTGTCGGGCAGCGTGCCCGACAAGCCGACGATCATCAGCGAGAAGAAGACGCCGATCGACAGCGCCATGCCGCCGTTCATCAGGGTCGCGCGCATGCCGGAGGCGACGCCGCGCTGGGCGGCAGGCACCGCCGACATCACCTCCGCGGTGTTGGGCGAGGTGAAGATTCCGGTGCCGAGGCCGTTGAGCAGGATGACCGCCGCGAAGAGCCAGTAGTTGAAGTCGACCGGCAGCACGACAAGCAGCACGAAGGTCGCCGCGGCCAGCGCCAGGCCGCCGGTGGCGAACAGGCGCGGCCCGTACCGGTCGCTCAGCCAGCCCGAGATCGGCCCGGCCACCAGGAATCCCACCGTCAGCGGCAGCATGTAGATGCCCGCCCACAGCGGCGTCGACTCGAAGTCGTAGCCGTGCAGCGGCAGCCAGATGCCCTGCAGCCAGATGATCAGCATGAACTGCAGGCCGCCGCGGCCGAGCGCTGCCATCAGCCCGGCCAGGTTGCCCAGGCCGAACGCGCGCGTGCGCAGCAGCGAGAGCTGGAACATCGGCTGACGCACCCGGTTCTCGATCACGCAGAACGCCGCCAACAGCGCGATCCCGCCGAACACCGCGGCGAGCACCCACGGGTTGCCCCAGCCGGTGGCGGCGCCGCCGTAGGGCTGGATGCCGTAGGTGATGCCGGTCAGCAGCGCGGTCAGCCCGAGGGCGAAGGTGAGCGTGCCGGGCAAGTCCAGCGAGCCGGGGGTGCGCACGCCGAAATCGTGCAGCGACTTGTAGGACCACACCGTGCCCGCAATGCCGAACGGCACGCTCACCCAGAAGATGGCTTTCCAGTCCCATTCGGCGAGCAGCCCGCCGATCAGCAGTCCGAGAAACGAGCCGGCCACCGCCGCGACCTGATTGATGCCCAGCGCGACGCCGCGCTGGTTGGCGGGGAAGGCGTCGGTGAGGATGGCGGCGGCATTGGCCATCAGCATCGCGCCGCCGACGCCCTGCACCACCCGCCAGGCTATGAGCCACAGCGCGCCGGAGCCGTGGGTGAACGGGTCGAACGACAGCGCGACCGCCGCCACCGTGAACACCACGAACCCGTAGTTGTAGATGCGCACCCGCCCGTACATGTCGCCCAGCCGCCCGAACAGCACTACCAGCACGGCGGAGGTGAGCAGGAAGCCCATGAGCAGCCACAGCAGGTAGCTCACATTGCCGGGCGAGAGCGGATTGAGGTCGATGCCGCGGAAGATCGCGGGCAGCGAGATGATCACGATCGAGGAGTTGATCGTCACCATCAGCATGCCGAGCGTGGTGTTCGACAGCGCGACCCATTTGTAGTGCGGGTGGTCCATAGCCGCCAATATAGTTGCGTAGTACTAACTAACGGAATGGCGAGATAAGTCACATGCCCCACGATTCGACCCGGGTGTATCGTGTGATTTATCGACAATGATTGTCATCATCGTTAGCGGAAGGACCACTATGTCGGCGCACTGCCAGGTGACCGGACGCCGGCCCGGCTTCGGCAAGTCCGTGTCCCACTCCCACCGCCGCACCAGCAGGCGGTGGGATCCGAACATTCAGCGCAAGACCTACTACGCGCCGAGCCTCGGCCGCCGGGTCACATTGCGCGTCTCGACCAAGGGAATCAAGGTGATCGACCGCGACGGCATCGACGCAGTAGCGGCCCGGCTGATCGCCCGTGGGGAGAAAATCTGATGGCCCGCAACGATATTCGCCCGATCGTCAAGTTGAAGTCCACGGCCGGAACCGGGTATACGTACGTCACCCGCAAGAACCGGCGCAACGACCCGGACCGCATGGTGCTGCGCAAGTACGACCCCGTCGCGCGAAGGCATGTCGACTTCCGGGAAGAGCGGTAATGTGCCGAGATACGGCGATACGAGGTGAGGAGTGACATGGCAGTCAAGCGAGGACCGTCCAAGAAGCAGCGAGCCGAGCCGGCCCGCCGGACCAAGAAGAACCCGCTCATCACCGCGGGTGTCGAGAAGGTCGACTACAAGGACGTGAACCTGCTGCGCACGTTCATCTCCGACCGCGGCAAGATCCGCAGCCGCCGTGTCACCGGCCTCACCCCCCAGCAGCAGCGCCAAGTCGCCGTCGCCGTCAAGAACGCCCGCGAGATGGCGCTGCTCCCCTTCACCAGCCGCTGACGTTCAACACCCGTATCGCGCGTCTACACCCGCAGCTGCGGGTGTAGACGCGCGATACGGGTGTAACCGTCAGGGAATGGTGAGAGTCTGGCCGATGTCGAGGTGGTCGGGGTCGGCCAAGCCGTTGGCGGCGGCGATCTCGGGATAGCGGTTCGGGTCGCCCAGTAGCCTGCCCGCGATGTCGGACAGCGTGTCGCCCGCCTGCACGGTGTAGCTGCGGGACTCGGCCTTCGCCTCCGCGGCCTCGGTTCCGGTGGACCACAGCGCGTTTCCGCCGGCGCCGTACAACACGACGTTGCGGTCCGGCTGCAACGTCAGCCGATCCGCGTCCGCGCCGTTCGTTTCCGACGCCCAGACGGCGTCGCCGCCCGCATAGAGCACGAAGTTCCCGTCCGGCTGCAGGACGGCGCGGTCGGCGCCGCGCCCGCTGGTGCCGGACGCCCACAGCGGACGGCCGTCCTGCTCGAGGACGAGATTGCCGTCGCCCTGCAGGGTCAACCGCGAGTTCCCGTTCTCCAGCCGGTCGCCTGCACCCAATTGCTCGCCTACGCGCAATGTGTCACTCATGCGTCAACGCTACGACGATTCCGGCGCATCGGAAACCGGACGGTGGGAATGTGTCTGATTGCTGTCCAATCATCCGGATTCTCAGCCGGATTCGCCACCGGATCGCCGCGGCCACTACGGTAGCCACCATGCGCCGCTGCCTCGTCGTCGCCATTGCCGCACTGCTCGCCCTGGCTGCCTGCGGCCACGACGACAGCGCCGCGCCCACGTCGACGACAGCGCCGATGACCGAACCCGCCGCGCCGCCAACCGCACCCACCGAAACCGAGACGGTGCGCATCGGCGCCGTGGTGCAGCGCGACCCCGGCATCGTCGATCCGCGCCCGATCCCGTTCGCCAGCTGGAGTCGCGCCGCTCCGGACCGCATCGCGGTGCATTTCGAAATGGGCTCGCCGCAGTGCTACGGCGTCGACGCCACCGTCACCGAAACCGCCGCGGCCGTCACCGTGGCCCTGCGCACCGGCGCCAAACCCGCCGCGGTCGGCCGCGTCTGCCCGATGATCGCCGTCCTGGCCACCCTCGAGCTTCCCTTGAAGTCCGCCCTCAACCCCCGCACTGTCATCCAGAAGGACCAATGACTCACCTCCAGAATGACCCGTGACGTGCGTCAGTCGCACGTCACGGGTCATTCTGGAGGTTTGTGGGCGCGGTCCTAGTGGGCGAAGTGGCGGGCGCCTGTGAGATACATGGCGACGCCGGCGTCTTTCGCGGCTTCGATGGTCATGTCGTCACGGACGCTGCCTCCGGGCTGGACGATGGCGCGGACACCCGCGGCGATGAGGATCTGCGGGCCGTCCGGGAACGGAAAGAACGCGTCCGACGCCGCTACCGAGCCCACCACCCGGTCGCCCGCCCGCTGCACGGCCAGCTTGCACGAGTCGACCCGGTTGACCTGGCCCATGCCGACGCCGACCGACGCGCCGTCGTGCGCGAGCAGAATGGCGTTGGACTTCACCGCGCGGCAAGCCCGCCACGCGAAGGCCAAGTCGGCCAGGAGCCGCTCGTCGGCGGGCTCTCCCGCGACCAGGGTCCAGCCGCTGGGATCGTCGCCCGCGGCATCCAGCGCGTCGCGCTGCTGGAGCAGCACGCCGCCGCTGACCGGCCGCAGCTCCACGCCGCCGCGCACCGGAGCGGCCGCGACCAGGATCCGGATGTTCTTCTTGCGGGCCAATACGTCCACCGCGCCGTCCTCATACGACGGGGCCACGATGACCTCGGTGAAGATGTCGGCGACCTGCTCGGCCATCGCCACCGACACCTCGCGGTTGGCGGCGATCACGCCGCCGTAGGCGCTGACCGGGTCGCACGCGTGCGCCTTGCGGTGTGCGTCCGCGATGTCCGCGCCGACCGCGATGCCGCACGGGTTCGCGTGCTTGATGATCGCGACCGTCGGGCCGTCGTGGTCGTACGCGGCTCGCCACGCGGCATCGGTGTCGACATAGTTGTTGTACGACATCTCCTTGCCGTGCAACTGCTCGGCCTGCGCCAGGCCGGGCGCGGCAGCGGCGTCGCGGTACAGCGCGGCAGCCTGGTGCGGGTTCTCGCCGTAGCGCAACACCTGGGTACGGTCCCAGCTCCCGCCGATCCACGTCGGCAGCGTGGGCGGGCCGGCCTGCTCGGCGGGCGCCTCCGTCTGCGCCGTCAGCCACGTCGCCACCGCGACGTCGTAGCCTGCGGTGTGCTGAAAGGCCTGGGCAGCCAACCGGGTGCGCTGATCCAGCGTGAAGCCGCCCGCACGCACCGCGTCCAGCACGTCGTCATACCGGGCCGGGTCGACCACGACCGCCACCGACGGATGGTTCTTGGCCGCGGCGCGCACCATAGACGGCCCGCCGATGTCGATCTGCTCGACGCACTCGTCCGGCGCCGCTCCGCTCGCCACCGTCTGGGTGAACGGATACAGGTTCACCACCACCAGCTGAAACGCCGCGACGCCCAGCTCGTCCAACTGAGCCAGGTGCTCCGGCTTGCGGGTGTCGGCCAGGATCCCGGCATGCACCCGCGGATGCAGCGTCTTCACCCGGCCGTCAAGACACTCGGGGAAGCCCGTGAGCTCCTCGACTCGGGTCACCGGAATCCCCGCGTCGGCGATGCGGGCCGCGGTCGAGCCGGTGGAGACCAACTCGACACCCGCCTCGTGCAACCCCGTCGCGAGTTCCACGAGCCCCGCCTTGTCATACACGCTGACCAGGGCGCGACGCACCTCGATAGGACGGCTACTCACCGAAATTCAAACCCTTCTGTAATTTTGCCCGCTCCGCTTCGCGGCCGCTGCTGTAATTTGCTAGCTCCGCTTCGCGGCCGCTGCTGAAGTTTGCTAGCTCCGCTTCGCGGCCGCTGCTGAAGTTTGCTAGCTCCGCTTCGCGGCCGCTTTCAGCGGTTGTCTTCCCTCGTCGTTCGGCGGTCCCCGTCGGTCGCTGCGCGACCTTTGGGGGACCTTCTCTCTCCTCAGTCCAGACAACCGCGCGGCCGCTTCGCTGCGCTCGGGGGATGGTGTCGACGAGAAGGCGGCGCTCCACGGCCTTGATCCGCTCGTGCAGGGTGGGCTCGTCGTCGCCGGGGAGCACCGCCACCGCCTCCTGGGCCAGGATCGGGCCGGTGTCGACGCCCTCGTCGACCAGATGCACAGTGCATCCGGTGATCTTGACCCCGTAGGACAGCGCGTCGCGGACCCCGTGCGCGCCCGGGAAGGCGGGCAGCAGCGCAGGATGGGTGTTGATGATCCGGTCCGGGAACCGCTTCAGCACCGCCGGACCGAGGATCTTCATGAAGCCCGCACTGACGACCAGGTCGGGCTCGTGTTCGGCCACGGCGTCGGCCAGGGCCGCGTCCCAGGCGGCCCGGTCGGGATGGTCGCGCAGCGCGACGCGGAAATGCGGCACCCCCGCGGCCTCGGCATGGCCGGTAGCGGCGCACTCCCGGTCGACGCCCACCGCCACCACTCGGGCGGGGTATTCCGGCGCGGCGCAGGCGTCGAGCAGCGCCCGCAGCAGGGTGCCGGAGCCGGATGCCAGCACGACGACGCGCACGCTGAACCTCCTGCGGCCATGGGGATCGGAACTGATGCCCTGAGCCTACTTACCTGAGTTTCACTGCCTGTCGCCCAGGTCACCGTCGCCGTCGCGGTCCCGGTACCGGACCTTCGGGCGCGGCAGCACCCGCACCGCGGGCATCTCCGCGCCGCCTGCGTCGGGGCCCTCGGCGGCGTCCGACTCGCCCGCTTCCGTCCAGTCGTCCCCGGGCCGGTCGCCGGTCTCGTCGCCGTCGTGTTCATCGTCGGCCCAGCTGTCGTGTGCGGCTTTCCGCCTTGTCCAGAACGACCCGTAAGTTGCGTTGGGCGCACTGGCTGAGTCGTCCTGGACGGGGACGAAGGCGGGGAGAAGGCGGGTGCCTGGGCGGACGAAGGCTGCGGTCAGGCAGCCGAGGGCGACCAGCCAGGCCGCGGCGATCGCGGCGACGAAGGCGGGGTTGCCGCCGAGCCTGCCGAACGAGCCGAGGCGTCCT
>JABFVX010000485.1 GCA_013362555.1 Mycobacteriaceae bacterium | reverse complement strand
TGACCTCGAGTTCGACGTCCCACCCCTGCGGGCCGAAGGCGGCAGGCGGAACGAGGAAGATGCCGCTTGCGTCTTTCAAGGCAGGCGCCAAGGTGTCCGGTGCGTCGAAGTCGCCGACAGCGAGTTCGGCCCCGGCCGCCGCCAGCGCCTCGGCGGCGGGGGCGGCCGGATCGCGCACCAGCGCGCGCACCCTGCGGCCGTCGGCGAGCAATGCGCGCGCCGTCGCACCGCCTTGCTTGCCGGTGGCGCCGGTGACCAGGATCAGTTCGTTGGGAATAGACATGCCCACCTTCATCTGTTCGGTAGTATCCGGGTTGTACAACCCGGATACTGGACGATAAGGTCCACCGTCCCCGGTTGGCCAGGTCCAGAAAGGGCGTCCGTAACGAAATGACCTCGGCAGCAGCATCCGTACAGGCCGTCCGCAGCGATGCCCGCCGCAACCGCGCCCTGGTGCTGGCTGCCGCCTACCACGCACTGGCGGAGCGGGGAACCGGCGTCTCCCTCGCCGAGATCGCCCGGCGGGCCGGGGTCGGGGCGGGGACTGTGTACCGCCACTTCCCAACCAAGACAGACTTGCTCGAAGCAGTGATGCAGCAGCGGATCGAGTGCGTCACCGAGCGAGCCCGCGCCGCGGTGCATGCCGCGGACGTCGGCGCGGCATTCTTCGAGTTCTGCGCCGAACTGGTGCTTTCCGCACCCCGCAGCCAGGCGATCTGCGATCTGACCACGTCGGACGATGGCTGGCCGCGGGCGCTGATGCGCAGCGCGGGGGACCGGTTCCGCGGCGCCTTGGCCGATTTGCTCGCTGCGGCTCAGCATGCCGGCGCGGTGCGCCCCGACCTTTCCGTGCGGGACGTCCAGGCGCTGTTCACCGGGGCCATTGCCATCCAACGCACGTCGTCCGAGGCCGGTACGCTGGCCGGTCCCGCGCGGATGGTGCTGGAAGCCATGCACGCCGCCGCGCACCCGTCCGTGACGAAAGTCGGGCCTGCGCCGATTCGGCCTACCACAGTTCGTAACGAAAGACGTAACGAAAATGACGTCTCGTGTCCCGTGTGCGACGGCGCGGTCCGGTATGCCGGGCACGGCAGGCCCGCCCGGTATTGCTCCTCCGCCTGCCGGCAGAAGGCGCACCGCCTCAAGGCCTCCAAGACGAACCGGATGCGCTGACCGCACGTAACAGGTCGTTCCGGAGATGTTCACGCCGCACGGTGGCGCGAGAAGCTCGAGATTGTGTCAAATAGGCCGTGCCCGATTGCCTGCGTGCGTTCGGCTCAATACTCTCGCCGCAGAGGAATTCGGATGAGCGCTGCCGGCCGCGGCCGGCGGGATAGGTAGGAACGTCGTTGGCCATCACGAACATCCAGACGTTCGCTCACCTCACCGAGGCCGATGTCGAGGCGTTCGGGCGTGAGCTCGACCAGATTCGCGCCGACATCGAACAGTCGCTCGGGCCGCGGGATGCCGCGTACATTCACCGGGTCGTCAGACTCCACCGCGGCCTGGAGGCGGCCGCGCGTGTGTTGTTGTGCGCCAGCCGATACCGGGCGCCTCGTATCGCGGGCACTCTGATGTTGGCCGTCGCGAAGAGCCTCGAGATGATGGAGCTGGGCCACAACATCAGTCACGGACAGTGGGATTGGATGAATGATCCCGAAATCCATTCCAGCACTTGGGAATGGGATTACGCTGGGCCGTCCGGGCAGTGGAAGCGTTCGCACAACTACGTGCATCACACTTACACCAACGTGTACGGCATGGACGAGGACCTCAGCTTCTCGGTGCTGCGTATGACCCGCGACGAGCCGTGGCGGCCGATCCACGCGATCCAGCCCGTGACGAGCCTGGCGGTCGCGGCCGGGTTCGAACTGGCCATTTCCCTGCACGACTGCGCGCTCGAGCGGCGCCACCTGGGCATCAGGCCCGGAAACCTGTTGGCCAAACCCAACGTCGACTTCGCCCGCAAGCTCGCCGCGCAGGCAGGCAAGGACTTCCTGCTGTTTCCGGCGCTCAGCGGCCGGAACTTTCGGCACACGCTCGCCGCCAACGGCACGGCGCTGCTGCTGCGCAATGTGTGGTCTTACTTGGTGATCATGTGCGGGCATTTCCCCGATGGCGCCGAGAAGTTCACCACCGAGCAGTTGCGGACCGAGACCCGCAGCGAGTGGTATCTGCGCCAACTGCTCGGCACCGCGAACTTCACCGCGGGACCGGTGCGGGCGTTGCTGAGCGGCAACCTCTGTTACCAGATCGAGCACCACCTGTTTCCCGACCTGCCCAGCAACCGCTATCCCGAGATCGCCGAGCGCGTGCGCGCGCTGTGCGACAAATACGACCTGCCCTATACGACCGGCCCGCTGGCCGGTCAGTTCTGGCTGGCGTACCGCACGATCTGGAAGCTCGCCCTGCCGGACCGGCTGCTCCGTCGCAGCAGCGACGACGCCGCGGAGACCAGTTCCGAGCGGAAGTTCCTCGGCCTTTCCCTCACCGCCGACGGCATGCCGATGCGCCCGGCCGTCCACCCCGGCACCGGCGCGCGACAAGGGCTCCGCACCGCCCTCGCCGCGGCCGCGGCGGCGCGACGGATCTCGAGAGCGGCCCGCAGGCGGCGTTGACACTACTGGGCTCGCACGACCGCACCCGAACCTCGCCTCCACACCCGAAGCTGCGGGTGTATCGACGAGGTTCGGGTGTATGGACGACGGGCACGAGGAGGAGTGCGGGAAATTGCCGTCGTGGTGTAAGGCGCTGTCGTATTGTGCCCGTGTGCGGCACCGGCTCCGGCGCGTGGTCCGCATGACGCCACACTGAAAGAGGCACTCGTTATGGGCGATACCGGCGAACTACAGGCCTTCCCCTTCCCCGTTGCCGACCCCCGGCATCCCGCAGCCGAGTACGCGGAGCGGCGGGCGAGGTGCCCGTTCGGCATGGTGCGGCTGCAAAGCGGCCATGACGCCCGCCTGTTGGCGAGTTACCGCGACGCTGTCGCCGCGGCGTCGGATCCCCGGCTGTCCCAGGACTTGACGGCTCCCGGCTCGGCGCGGCCGGTCGCAGGCCCGAGCTTCTACGACGACCCGACCAGCCTGCTGAACATGGAGGGCGAGCCGCATCGGCGCATTCGTCGCATCGTCGCTCCCGCGTTCACGCCCAAGGCAATCGCGAAATGGCAGCCGATCGTGGACCGGGTCGCGACAGAACTGTTGGACGAGATGGCGCAGCTGCCGCGCCCCGTAGACCTGATGGCGGCGTATTTCTTCCCACTGCCGGTCCGCGTCATCTGCACGGTGCTCGGCGTGCCCGACAAGGACGCCGAGCGCTTTCGAGCGTGGTCCAACGCGTTCATGTCGGCCGCCGAGATGTCCATAGAACGCCAGTTCGCCCTGATCGGAGAGTTCTTCGCGTACGCAACCGAATTGGTCGCCGCCAAGCGCGAGGACCCCGGCGCCGACCTCATCGACGAGCTGATCGCCGCCCGCGACGGCGACGACCGGTTGACCGAGAGCGAACTCCTGTCGCTCATTGTCGGATTGATCGCCGCGGGCAATGAGACCACCTCGAATTCACTCGGCCGCTATGTGGTGACGCTGCTGGGCGAGGATCGAACCGTATGGGACCGCCTGGTCGCCGACCCGGAGCTCATCCCGGCCGCTGTCGACGAACTGCTGCGCCTGACGCCGGTGGGCATGTCGATTCTGTTGAAGGTGGCGACCGAGGACGTCGCCCTGCCGTCGGGCGTGGTCGCGGCGGGCGAGGCGGTCCTGGTCCCCACCGCTCCGGCAATGCGGGACGAATCGGTGTTCCCGAATGCGGACCAGGTCGTCCTGGACCGCGAGAAGCGGCCCAACCTCGCCTTCGGCGGCGGCGCGCACCTGTGCCTCGGCATCAACCTGGCCTTGGTCGAACTGCGCACTGCCCTGCGGATGTTGACGTCGCGATTCCCCGGTCTGCGGATCGCCGTGCCCGTGGAGACGCTGCCCTACAGCAACGGCGACATCCTCAACTCGCTGCTTTCTCTGCCGGTCGACTGGTAGCGGCGCCTCCGGAAGTCTCCCCGGCCTCGGGAACCTTCGGATGGCGGTGCGGCCGGCACCATGAACAGCTATGACGTCGAACACTCCGACTCCCGTCCGGTGGCTGGACCGACTTCGCGCCCAGACCGGCGAAGTGCGCGCCAAACTGCACGAATCCAGCGAGATATCGTGGCTTCCGATTCCGTTGGTGCTGGGCGCGCTCGTCTTCGTGGGCGCGGCCTGGTTCGTGCTGGCGCGCCAAGGCCACGACTATGCGACCGCGGACGTCGACCGCCAGCTGGCCAACGCCGCGGCACTGGTCTCACTGCTGCTGGTGGGATGCTCGGCCGCGATAACCGCCGTGTTGTTCCGGACTAATCGGTCCTTGCGGGCCATCGCGGCGTCCGGCGCCTTCACGGCGGTCATCGGCTTGACCTTCGCGGTGCTTCCGGCCATCGTCGCGGGCGCCTCCGGGTTGACGGTGGCGCTGACGACCGTGGTGACGCTCTTCTTCTACGCGGTCGCGTCCGCGGTAGTTCTGACCGTGACCACCCTGCTCTGACCGGCTTCGCGGTCACACGACCCGAACTCCCAGGCTCGCCATCCAGGCATTGGTGTCGAGGAGGTAGGTGACGTGGTTGAGCGCGGTCCAGTCGGCGACGTCGCCGTCGGTGCGGTCGAGAAGGTCGGTCACGGCAGCGGGGTCCGCGATCTCCCAGACCGGTGCATTCCGGTCGGCGACCATGGCCGCCGCGGCAGCATAGGATGCCCGCTGGTACTCGCCTGTCTGCGCTGTCGGATAGCCGCTCTTGCGGCGCATCAGGACGTCGGTCGGGAGCAGGTCCCGCACGGCGTCGCGCAGGATGCCTTTCTCGATGCCGCCGCGGTTCTTCAAGTCCCAGGGGATGTTCCAGCAGTACTGCACCAATTCCCGGTCGCAGAACGGCACTCTGGCCTCGACACTGGCCGCCATGCTCATCCGGTCCACGCGGGCGAGCAGATAGTCCAGATAGAACGTGTAGGTCAGCCACGACACCTGTCGGGCCTGCCGGTCGCGCGGACTTTCGCCGTCGAGCGTCGGCACCTGGGCTATTGCTGTCGCATAGCTGTCGTGAGTGTCTTCGCGCACTCCGCGCCGGTCGGCCACCTCCGGTCGGAGCAGGTCGGCGGCCGAGCGATAGGTACTGTGCCAGGGGAACGCGTCGGCAGGCGCGCCCTGCCACCACGCGTATCCCGCGAACGCTTCGTCCGCGCCCTCGCCGCCGACTACGACGCTGACGCCGTTGTCCCGGATGTGGCGGAACAGCAGATACAGCGACACGTTCGCCGCGCGGTGTGTGGGACGCCCCCAAATCCGCAACGTGTGATCCTGTGCCTCGAGCAGGTCCGCGGTGGAGACCATCCTGGTCGAGTGAGTGGACCCGATGTGTGCCGAAACGCGGTGTGCCCAGGGTGAATCACGGTCCACGTGCAACGACGACGACGAATAGTTGGTTCCGGCGCCGACATAGTCCACATCGAATGTCGACAAACCGCCGTCCATGCGCCCGGTGGCGGCGATCGCGGCGACCGCGCTGGAATCGATTCCGCCCGAAAGCATTGCTCCGAGTGTCACGTCCGACACCAACTGACCCTGCACCGACTCCTGCAACAGTTCCCGTACCCGGGCTGCCGTGGTAACGGCGTCGTCACCGTGCGGCCGTGCCGTCAACTCCCAGTAGTTGATGGTGACGCAACGGGATTCGTCGAAGATCAGAACGTGGCCGGGCGGGACCTGGCGGAAGCCGCGGAGAATCGACCGACCTCGATTCATCATGGGAACCATGCAGAACAGCTCGGCGATGCCTTCGCGGTTCAGCTCGGCGTCGACCTCCGGGTGGGCCAGAATGGCCTTTTCCTCACTGCCGAAAATCACCGAATGTTCGGTTCGGACATAGAACAACGGCTTGACGCCGAGTGGGTCGCGGGCCAATACGAGGCGGCGGCGGCTCTGATCCCAGATGGCGAAGGCGAACATGCCGGTGAAGCGGTCGACGCACGAGGGGCCCCATTCGGCGAATGCGTGCAACACCACCTCGGTGTCCGACTCGGTGACGAATTCCCGTCCCAGCGCCTGCAGTTCCGAACGCAGCTTGCGATAGTTGTAGAGTTCGCCGTTGTAGGTGATGGCGAGCATGTCGCCGCCGCGGTCACGCACCGTCATAGGCTGGGTGCCGCCGTGCAGATCGATGATGGACAGTCTGGTATGTCCCAGTGCCGCAAGGGAATCCATCCAGGCACCGGTTCCGTCCGGGCCGCGGTGTGCAAGTCGGGCAGTCATCCGTTCGATGACGCCCTCGATATCCAACGGGTGCCCGTTCCATGACACGCAGCCGGCAATTCCACACATGGTCAACTCATTTCTCGAACCCCCTGCGCAAACTTGTGATCCGGCCGTTCGGCCGGCGCAACCCGCCGGCACGACACGGCGAGGTTATGAATAGGTGAATCAGACTTCTTCCGTGTCCGCCATTCTCGAACGGCTGCCGCGACTTTTGACGCCGTGGACGGCCCGCCAACGCTTCACTGTCAGCGTAATGCGAGCGACGTGGAGCCGAAATCTTCCCATGCTAGGGAACAGTTAAGTTCTTGGGTGATACGGGAAGATTCGGAATGGCCGGTACGAATGATGGACACGCGGCAGGCGCCCTTCTTTCGCGCGGTGCGAAGGAAGGGCGCCTTCGTGAAATGCGGGGGCGGCTACCTGGCGGGGACGCTCACCAGGCGGGGCAGGGCGCGCGGAAGCACTGGCGCGGCTGGGGGTATCTCGGATACCGCGGATAGCGGGGGACGCGCGGCGATGCGGACAGGCTGCCGATCGGGAAGAGTTGGCCGATGGTATCCAGGATCTCCTGCGCCACCGGCGATTCGGCGATCGACACGGACGGCCCGGCTGCGGCCGGAACAGGTTCCGCCCCCGCGGCCTCGGGCGCGACAGCCACGGCGGCGGTTGTCAAGCCTGCGATGAGTAGGATTTTTATGCGCATAGCCATTCCTGACGCGAACGATTACCGAGTGGTCGGACCTTGTAATGCACAGCCTAAGCCGCCCCGACAAGCGCAATTCATTCCCGCCATTGGGAAGGGATCCAAACGCACCGTTTGTTGCCATCCGCACCGGGCCTAGCCGACGATTCCCGGTGCGGATGGCAACAAACGGGGCGGGGGGGCCCGGGAAGATCGGC
>JABFVX010000537.1 GCA_013362555.1 Mycobacteriaceae bacterium | reverse complement strand
GTATTGCCATGGCGTCGGACGTGTCCGTGGAGTGTGGTTGGTCATGCGATGAGGTCCTATCGGAAAAGTGGCCTACCGGCCGGGCGTCGGTGAGGTCGGCGGAGTCACCGGGGCGGGTGGCGGTGGGTTCGGCTGGTTCGTTTCGTCCGGGTATCGCGACAATGCAGCCAGGTGGCGAGGGCGCGGTCGACGAAGATTCCGCCGGCGGACATGATAAGGAACACCCCCGCCCCGCCGATGCCCGTCGCCCACAAAGGGCGATGGGTCAGGACGGTATAGACCAGGGCGAGCAGCGTGAGTCCTGCGGCCACGGTGCTGGCCGTGACGGCGACGACGAGCCCTGTCGGGGATGGTTTCGTGGGGTTCACAACTCGTTTCCGGTACAGGAGGGTCCGCCTTCGTTCCGGCCGGCCGGAGTTCGGGGCACGATCGCTTTCGGGTCACGGCGACCGGCAGAAGCCGGGCATGTCCCGGCTCGGTCGACTCGACCTGGATGGGACCAGCCGGGACACCTCAGGCACCGTCCCGTCGCGCATGTACGCCCATCATACGACCCTGATTCAGCGGTTTGCCATCTTGGTGTTTAGACAATTATCAAACTTTGCAATCAGTCGCCTTCCGCGGTCGCGGCAGGGTGTCGCCGATACGACCCGGAGCGGTTGCGGCGCACCAGCGGCGGCCACAGTCAATCAACATCGGAGCGTGCCGGAACTACGGGTCGACTACGGTGCGATAGCGACGGGCTCGCCCCGGCAGTGTTCGCGAGGAGCCCCGCGACGCCACCTGTGTGCGCTGTTTGCTAAACTTCGAAATCAACGCCGGGTGGGAGAGGAGCGGGATCAATGCCGGGCTCGAACAAGCCGTTGAATCAGATGAAGGCGGACTTCTTCAAGACCCTCGGGCATCCTGTGCGCATCCGGGTGCTGGAGCTGCTGAGCGAGCGAGAGTACGCCGTGTCGGAGATGCTCGCCACGATCGAGGTGGAAGCGGCGAATCTGTCCCAGCAGCTGTCCATACTGCGGCGCACCGGACTGGTGGCGGCACGCCGGGAGGGCTTGTCGGTGACCTACCAGCTCACCTCGTCGCATGTCGCGGAACTGCTTGCCGTGGCGCGCACGATCCTGACCGGCGTGGTCGCGGGGCAGGTGGAGGCGTTGGAGGAAACCGCCTGAGCTGATGGGTACTAGATCGGCGGCGTTCGCCGCGCCACTGATTGCAGCTTTTCTAAACTCAAGACCTAGTAAGTTCATAAAGGAGATCTGCTGTGACCGACCGCCTCATCACGCACGCGACCACGCAGGCGCCGACCACGCACACCGCAGTGCTGGATTGGGTCCGCGAGGTGGCCGAGCTGACCGGTCCTGATCGAATCGTGTGGTGCGACGGCTCCCGCGCCGAGTGGGACACGTTGACCGCGGAACTGGTCGCGAACGGCACCTTCGTGCCGCTGACCGCGAAACCGAATTCGTTCTGGTGCGTGTCCGATCCCGACGATGTGGCCCGGGTGGAGGACCGCACGTTCATCTGCTCGACCGACCGCGCGGACGCGGGCCCGACGAACAACTGGGTGGACCCGGTCGACATGCGCACGGTGATGACCGAGCACTACCGTGGCGCGATGTCGGGACGCTCAATGTACGTGATCGCGTTCTGCATGGGACCGTTGGATGCCGGCGACCCGAAATACGGTGTGCAGATCACTGATTCGGCGTATGTGGCAGCATCGATGCAGATCATGACTCGGTCCGGTGCACCGGTGTGGGAGCGCATGGGCGCCGATGCCGATGTCGTGCAATGCCTGCATTCGGTCGGGGCGCCACTGAGCCCCGGGCAGCAGGATGTGGCGTGGCCGTGCGACAAGACCAAGTACATCGCGCATTTCCCTGAGAAACGGGCTATTTGGAGCTACGGCTCCGGATACGGCGGCAACGCGTTGTTGGGCAAGAAATGCTTAGCATTGCGCATTGCGTCGGTGATGGGTCGCGACGAGGGCTGGCTGGCCGAGCACATGCTCATCATGAAGCTCACCTCCCCACAAGGCGTCACGCGCTACATCGCGGCCGCATTCCCGTCGGCGTGCGGCAAAACCAACCTCGCCATGCTCGACCCCACCCTGGAGGGATGGACAGCGGAAACGATCGGCGACGACATCGCCTGGCTGCGGTTCGGCGACGACGGCCGCCTCTACGCGGTGAACCCCGAAGCCGGGTTCTTCGGCGTCGCCCCAGGCACGAACGCAAAAACCAACCCCAACGCTGTCGCCACCCTCATGCACGGCAATTCGATCTTCACCAACGCCGCACTCACCGACGACGGCGACATCTGGTGGGAAGGGCTCACCGACACACCGCCCGCCCGCCTCACCGACTGGCGCCGCCGCGAGTGGACACCCGCTACCGAAACCACTGCTGCACACCCGAACTCCCGTTACTGCACTCCCATCGCGCAATGCCCGTCAGTGGCTCCGGAGTGGGACGACCCGGACGGCGTGCCGATCTCGGCCATCTTCTTCGGCGGCCGCCGCGCGACCACCGTCCCGCTGGTGACCGAGTCGTTCGATTGGGCCCATGGGGTGTTCCTGGCCTCGGCGATGTCGTCGGAAACCACCGCGGCAGCAGCGGGAAAGGTCGGGGTGGTACGGCGTGACCCGATGGCGATGCTCCCGTTCCTGGGCTACCACGTCGGCGACTACTTTGCGCACTGGCTCGCTATCGGCGCCCGCACGAGCCCGGCCAAACTACCGAAGATCTTCCATGTCAACTGGTTCCGCCGCGATGCGGACGGCCGGTTCCTATGGCCGGGATTCGGCGACAACATCCGGATCCTGAAATGGGCGCTGGAACGCATCGACGGCGACACCGGAGCGGTCAAGACGCCGATCGGCTACGTGCCCGCCCCCGGCGGGCTCGACCTGACCGGACTCGACGTCACACCACGCCAAATCGCCGCCGCGACCACCGTCGACCCACAGGAATGGCAAACCGAAACCCGATCCATCTACGAGTGGTACGCAAGCGTCGGCAGCGAGCGGCTCCCCACCCTGCTCCGCGACGAACTCGAGGCACTGAGCCGCCGCCTCACCAACGCCGACGGAACCTCGCGACGGTGAACACGGCTCCCCCGCGGCCGCCGACCGCCACTACCGCCGACAGACTCGGCTACCTCCAGCGCTGTTGGGCCACGCTGCGTTTCGACCTGCCGGCGTCCGCTGTGGTGTTCCTGGTCGCGCTGCCGCTGTCACTCGGGATCGCGGTGGCCTCCGGCGCACCGGTCACCGCAGGCCTGCTGGCCGCCGTCGTCGGCGGCATCGTCGCAGGCTTGTTCGGCGGATCCAATCTGCAGGTCAGCGGCCCGGCCGCCGGGCTGACGATGGTCGTCGCCGAACTCGTCCACGAACTCGGATGGCCAACAACCTGCCTGATCACGATGGGCGCGGGACTGCTGCAAATTCTGTTCGGCATCACCCGCATCGCCCGCGCCGCACTGGCTATCGCGCCGGTGGTAGTCCACGCCATGCTCGCAGGCATCGGCATCACCATCGTTCTCCAGCAAACTCATGTCGCTCTCGGCGATGGCCCCGCCAGTCGCGCCTGGACCAACCTCACCCAGCTCCCGCAACAACTGGCGCACCCCGCCGGCGCCGACCTGCTCGTCGGCGTCGTCGTGATCGCCGTGCTGCTCACCTGGAAGTACGCCCCGGCCCCAATCCAACGCGTACCAGCGCCGCTCATCGCGGTCATCGCGGGAACTCTGGTGTCACTGCCACTGCCGGTGAACCGAATCACGCTGTCCGCGTCGATCATCGACGCCGTGCACCTACCCGCCCTTCCACACGGCCACTGGGCCGCGGTCGCCACCGGAATACTGACCATGGCCTTGATCGCCAGCGTGGAAAGCCTGCTCTCCGCCGTCGCCGTCGACAAGATGCACCGCGGACCCCGAGCCGACTTCGACCGCGAACTCATCGGCCAGGGCGCCGCCAACGCCGTCTCCGGTCTGATCGGCGGACTCCCGATCACCGGCGTGATCGTGCGCAGCGCAACCAACGCCCGCGCGGGCGCCCGCACCCGAACCTCCGCCGTCCTGCACGGCATTTGGATCCTGCTCGCAGCGGTCGCGGCGCCCGCCCTCATCACCCGCATCCCCACCGCCGCGCTCGCCGGACTGCTCATCGTCGTCGGCATCCAGCTTGTCCAGGTCTCCCACATCACACTGGCCCACCGCACCGGCGACCTGCTCGTCTACGCCGCCACCATGACCGGGGTCGTGTTCCTCAACCTCCTCGAAGGCGTCCTCATCGGCCTCGCACTCGCCGCCACACTCCTTCTCGCACGCATTGTCGAGCTCCGCGTCCACAGCGAACCCCACCACACAGACGCCAACGCCTGGCAGGTCACCGTCACCGGATCCGCCACCTTCCTCGCCCTACCCCGGCTCACCGCGGCCTTCGCCGCCATCCCCGACGGCGCGGACGTGACTGTCGACCTCCACCTGGACTTCCTCGACCACGCCGCCTACGACGCCATCACCCAATGGACCCGCCAACACCAACAGAGCAACGGACACGTGCACATTCACGAACACGGCACCATCCACATGGCCACCGCACCACACCAACCACCAACCAAACGAACACTCGTACCAACACGGTAAGAACCCGCCCCGCCCCGGCCATCCACCATGACCGCCGGATGGTCACGGCCCCGGCCGGCACGGGAGATCTCCGGTTCCTCACCACGCACGACGCGCTCAGCTCCGCTGGCGCCCTGCCCGCGAGGTTGAAATGCGTTGACCGCTTATGGGATCGACAGCGCCGCGGTGGCGCCCACATACCCGTTTCCCGGCTCGACTCGGACGACACTTCCGGCGCCCCCTTGACCACCTCGGCCCCACTCGCGCCTGCCGACTCCAGCGATCAGCGACCGAGATCGCCGCAATTGCGCCATCGGGCGCAACCGGTCGATGCGGCACACACTCTGTGGATCGGTCGAATCCCACTGCCTCCGACATGCTCCCGTCCACAAGTCGGCGTACCGTTTGCCATGTCATCTGCTCGATCAGGCCGCGCGGGGTCGCCCGCCCACAGAGGAGGATCTGATGAGTTTCATCGACAAAGCCAGGAATAAGGCCGAGGAACTGGCAGGCAAGGTCAAGGAATCCGTGGGCAAGGCCGCCGACGACGAAACCCTGCGTAACGAAGGCAAGGGCGATCAGGTCAAATCGGACCTGAAGCAGGCAGGCGAGAAGGTCAAGGATGCATTCCGCGACTGACCGGGTCGGAGTTCGTACTGTGCTGTCCGGCCGGGGACGAAAGCACCTCGTAGCCCCGGAACAGGTTCCTGTCAGGCCAGATTTAGCCCACGCCCGATGATTTCCTTCATTATTTCGGTGGTGCCGCCGTAGATCGTCTGGACGCGGGCATCGAGATAGGCCTTGGCGATGGGGTATTCGCGCATGTAGCCGTAGCCGCCGTGCAGTTGCAGGCAGCGGTCGATGAGGCGTAGCTGGGATTCGGTGCTCCACCACTTCGCCATCGCGGCTTCCTGCACGGTGAGGGCGCCCGCGTTCAGCAGTTCGATGCAGCGGTCGATGAACACCCGCATCGCGGTCGTCTCCGTGGCAAGTTCGGCCAGCACGAAACGGGTGTTCTGCAGCGCGCCGATGGGCCGGCCGAAGGCCTTGCGGTCCCGGACGTACTGCATGGTCATCTCCAGGCAGCTTTCCATCGCCCCGGCGGCGCCGACGGCAATGGACATGCGCTCCTGCGGGAGGTTCTGCATGAGGTAGATGAAGCCCATGCCCTGCTCACCCAGCAGGTTCGCACTGGGCACGCGCACGTCGGCGAAACTCAGCTCCGCGGTGTCCTGCGCCTTCATCCCGATCTTGTCCAGGTTGCGGCCGCGCTCGAAACCGGACATGCCGCGCTCCACGCCGAACAGACTGAAGCCGCGCGCCCCGGCGTCCGGATCGGTCTGGGCGACGACGATCACCAGGTCGGCGTTGATGCCGTTGGTGATGAAGGTCTTGGCGCCGTTCAGGATCCAGTCGTCGCCGTCGCGCACCGCGCGGGTCTTGATGCCCTGCAGGTCGCTGCCCGTGCCGGGCTCGGTCATGGCGATGGCCGTGATCAACTCGCCGCTGCAGAACCCGGGCAGCCAGCGCTGCTTCTGTTCGTCGGTCGCCAAGCTCGTCAAGTACGGCGTGACGATGTCGTTGTGCAAGGTGAAGCCGAGGCCGCTGTACCCACCGCGGACGATCTCCTCGCCAATGACGGCGTTGTAGCGGAAGTCCTCGACACCGCCCCCGCCATACTCCTCCGGAACGGCCATTCCGAGAAAGCCCTGCTTGCCCGCCTCGATCCACACCTCACGGTCGACGATGCCGTTCGCTTCCCAGCGGTCGTGGTTGCCTGCGACATGCTGGTCGAGCAGCGCTCGGAAAGACTCCCGGAACAGGTCGTGCTCGGGTTCGAAGAGGGTGCGCTCCAACGCCGTTCTCCTTGGCAGGGCGCGGGGCCGTTCCCGCGCGCTCCGCCCAGCATGCCACCAGATCACGCCAAATGCGAGTCACGGTTCACTTTATCGACCATCCGCACATTTCAGAAACCCACATCGACGTCGACCAAAGAAGTAACTTGAGAACTTCCACGATGACTCCAGTCAGCTGCGTCGGGCGCAACCATCGGAGGTTCGCGGACGGCAGGAACCGGTGCGGCTGTCGACCGGCGCCGGAATCTCAGAGTTCCTTAATGATTGCCGAAGAACCGCGGAAGACGCGGCGCCTAGCGTCGACGTCGCCGGCCGCGTCCAGCGCCGGCGTCGAAGCGAAGGAGAACGTCACCATGTCGCCATTGTCCGGACGCAGACCGGGGCTGCGTGCCCTCGCGTTCACCGGTTCCGTCGTCGCGGCCGTAGTCGGAGCCGGATCGGCCGCGGCCCAGCCGCCGATGCCCGGGCCCGACGGGCCGATGGACTGCCGCCACGTCATCGTCGGACCCGGCAGGCCGCTGCCGCCCGAGCTGCCGCCGCTGCCGCCCCTCCCGCCGGGCGCCGAACGGATGGACATACGCGTGAACCCGCAGCTGCCCCCGCCACCGGGATGTCCCGCCCTGCCCGGGCGGCCGCACATCATCATCAAACGGCCTTGATCCGGGACCGTATCGTTACGCCATGACAGGTCAACGCATCCTGGTGGTGGACGACGAGGTTCGGGTGCTCGCGTCCCTGCGGCGCGGGCTCGAGCTCTCCG
>JABFVX010000472.1 GCA_013362555.1 Mycobacteriaceae bacterium | reverse complement strand
GCCCGGGCGCACGCTTGGCGCGCCCGCGGTGTCCCGCGTGGCGGCGCACGCGACCGGCACATCACCTTGGTGCGGCAGCTCGCCGGTGTGCTGGACGCGGCCGCTCGGCGACCCCGGCCCTGCCGTCGCGTCAGGGGTGGTGTCGATCGTGCCCGGCGTGCCCGCGATACGCGCGGTCGTCGACGGCTCCGGCGCCTCGGACAGTTTCGGCTGGACGGTGTTCCCGTCGCTGGGCTCGGTCAAGCGCCGCTTGCCGACGTACCCGGTGTTGCTGCCTTCCTGGTCCAAGCTGCGGCCGACCTTGCCCGCTTCCGCCCAGCCCTCCCGGATGCCGAACGACTGGTTCGCGTGCGAGCCACCGGGTTTGGCGAGCGGTGTCATGTCGTTGACATCGATGCCCAGCTGCGAGGCCATCCGCATGAATGGTCCGCCGCGCGGCTCCCCGACGATGGCGGAGATGGCGTGCCGCCCGCCCATCGAGAAGCCCGCGCCGAGCACGCCCGCGCTGATCATGCGCCAGTCGAAATGCCACGCATCGGGATTGTGCGCGACGTACTGCCCGTAGAGCCCGCCGCCGAGCCAGCCGCCCGCTCCGCCGAGGGTTCCGCCCAGGCCCATGCCCAGAAGGGCCATCTTCACCGGGCTCGCCGCAAACGCGGGTCCGAGCAGCTTCGTGGCGCTGAACAGGCCGCCCGAGGCGAGAGCGCCGCCGCCGAAACCTGCGGCCAGCATCGTCTGGAACGCTGTGTGGTCGAACTCGTCTTGGTGACCGTGGTGTATTTCCCACTGCTGAATGCCGAAGTCCAGGCCGCCCGCGATGGTCGCACCGAAGGCGCCGTGCGCGACCACCCGCACACCCAGTCGCGCCAGGAACGGCGCGAATCCTTCCATGCCCATTCTCAGCAGCAGCTGCATCGCCATGCGCATCAGCCCGAACCGCGCCGCGGCGATGGCGATGCCTTCGGCCAAGGGAGCGGCAGGTCCCCACTTCCAGGAGAAAGCCAGCTCCAACGCCAGGATTCCCATGATGCTGTAGATCCGCGCTTCGGCCGCTTCGAGACTGCCCCCCGCCAGATCCGCTTTGTGCGCCATCTGCCGGAGCTGCGCGACCAGCTTGGGCACGAACTTCTCGAAACCGTCGTCGCCCTCGAAGGCCGCGCGCATCTTCTCGCGGCCCTCGCCCGCCTCGTAGGTTTCGAGGATGGCGCGCTTGGCGTCGGCCAAGGCATCAGCCGAGCCGTTCTCCAGTTCGTCGGCGAGGCCTTCCAGCGCGCGCTGCAAGGCCCAGCAGCCGTGCTTGTCGCCCTCCGGCAGCGGCGCACCGCCGACCATGCCGACCAAGCTTCGAATCCACCCGGGAAACTCCATCGCGCGCCTACGCACCCGGCCGATGGATCACCGGAGCCCCAATGACGATGGGGCGCAAACCTCCACGCCCCATCGTGGAACTCCTCACCTTTACGAACAGTTTTGTACAGAATATTCGAGTCCCACCCGTGGGAAACCTCCCGGGGGTGGGTTCAGTTCACGCCGGGCGACTACCAGAGGGAGTCCTTGACGCCGGATTGCGGCGCTAGCGGCGCGGGCCGGTCTTCGTCGGCGGCCACTCGGTCGGGCGAGCCGGGCGGCGCCAGCGACACGGCCGGCGGCGCCGGAAAGTCTTCCAGACCTTCGATCGTGCCGATGATCTCGGACAGCTTGGGCATCCGCGCGCGGCGCTCCAGCAGCGGGGCGTGCACTTCGTCGGTCTGGCGCTGCAGGTCTCGCGCCGCCGCTTGGCCCGCCGCGGTGACAGCCGCGGCGATCTCGTCGTGGTCGAGATCGCCGATGTCGTCGGCGAACACCGTCTCTATCACGATGCCGTCGGCGTTGAGGCTCACCGCGACCCGCTTGTCCGCGGCATACCCGGTCGCCACCAGCGTGGCCCTCAGCTGCTGCATGCGCCCGATGTCGGCCATCTGCGCATGGAAGTCATTCATCACCTGCGCGAAATGCTCACGCGCCAATGCGTCTTCGTCCATCATCGGCCTTCCGTCCGCCGCCGTCATGCCTGCACCGCCAGTCGCTGCTGGAACCGCTCGGCGAATCCGATCGCGTAGACCGCGGGCGGAGTCGCCGAGGAGGACCGCTCGAGCTCGCCGTCGTCAGCGACGTAGAACACCGCGCGACCGCGCATGACCTGACCATCCGGTGGCGGAACGTGCACCATCCAGCCCACCTCCAGGCGCGAGGCCACCAGTTGCGACACCGGATAGCCCGGTGACTCCAACCCCCGCGACACGATGTGGTCGCGCACCACCGCGACGGCGTCCGCGGCGGGCAGCGGCCGCCACAGCGTTGCAGCTACCCCAGCCACGTCGAACTGGAAGAATGCCGCGTCGGCGTCCCACTGCGCGGTGTCGAGGTGGTCCGCTTCGAACAGCGCCGCCACCGAATCCCGAGTGACCAAACCGTGTTCGGCCTCTACCAGCAACCCCTCCGCCGCGGCATAGGCCACTGGATCACCGATGACGCCCATCTCGGTCGTCACGTATTCGAGGACCTGGTCATCAGTCCACAACGGCGGGAGCGCGTCCGCGACCCGGCCCGGGTCCGGTGATTCGCCCATGCGCCAGCTGCCGCGTTCGAACCAGTAGCAGAAAGACAGCAGCCCACCCGCCGAACGGGGGTTCAGCACCGTGGAGCTCACCCAGGACGGCGCGCCCGCGAACAGATCCGGAAGATCACGCTCGCCGTTGTAGGCGGCTGCCAACTCGGGCGAGTCGGCCACCCCGCCGGACAGTACGGCCCGGCCGCCGGAGAGCAGATACAGCGTCGCACCGCTGCGGGTGTCGCTCTCGAACCAGCCGAGCGAGGGCAGCACGGCGGGCCCCGCCTCGGATCCGCGGGCGGCCCGCACGACCGCCAACATCGTCCAGCGCGCCCACAGGACCCGCAGCGGCGCCAGCTCACCGGTCGTGCGCCACGCCTTTTCGGTCGGCTGCGCTGCCTGTCGCGGCATCCGCAGTTGGCGGCCTCCGTGGTCCGCGTACGCGCCGAGCCAGGTCGGCACCCGCGGTCGCGGGTACGCCGCCAAGTCGGCCCGGTACGCCTCCGGGGGCAGCAAATGCTCTGTGGGAACCGGCTCGTCGCCGTAGTCGTAGTCGGTCTCGAACGATCCGTCAGCCTCCAGGGTCAGGATCATCCGCAGCCACGGGCCGTCACTGAGCCCCGCAGCCAGTTCGCGCACGTGCCGAGCCAGTTCCACGGTCGACGCGGGCGGGCGTCCGCTGACAGATCGTTCACCGTCGCTGAAACGAACCTCCGCGGTCCCGGCTGTCGCAGTCAACGCAAACACGGCGGTCAGCCGCTGCCATCCGGACGGCGCGACAGCGGCCAGTTCCTGTGCGATAGCACGTGAGATCCGACGCGCTTGCTCCTCTGGATCGTCCACCGCGGCGGCTCGGGCAATGCCAGTGCCATCCGGCTCGACTGCCCCCGGTACCGGCGGCTCGCTCACGTGAACTTGAAGCCCAACTTGTTGAGCTCTTCACGCTTGCGCAGCATGGCGGAGCCCAGACGCTGCGCGTCGCCGAAATCGTTGAACGTCGACACCAGGTTCGGCAGTGCGCCCTCGCCCGCGCCGCTGCCCTCGAACAGCGACGCCCGGGCCGCCTCGAATTCCCGGTGCGGCTGGGCGCCGTACATGTCGTCGCCGAACGGGTTCCCCAGTGCGTTGATCTCTGATGTCCCCCGGTCGATGACGCCCTGGATCCGGTCCGCTAGCCCGTCCATGTGCCCCGCGGCCTTGCCCAGCCTGGCAATCTGAACTCTCGCCTCGACCATCACTGCTCCTCACTGCAAGAACATCGCAGTACATCATTGCATCAATCCCCTGCGCCGCCAACCCCACGCACCTCCGGAATGACCCGTGAAGTGCGCTGAGCGCACTTCACGGGTCATTCCGGAGGTGCGTACTCAGGCTTCCGGGTCCAGGAAGCTGACTTGGACCATCTCCGTGTCCCGGCTGCGGGACAGGAGATGGCCGCGACCGACGGGCAGTTTCGCCGAACGGATGCCGCCAAGGATGATTCCTTCGTCTTTCGGCGCGCTCATCAGCAGCGCGTCAACGGACAGATCCTTGAGCGGGCCCAGCACATTGTCGAACAGCGCCCGAGACGCACCGCCCGCTCGGCGGGCGACGATCACGTGCAAGCCGACATCGCGCGCGACCGGGAACAGGTCGCGCAGCGACACCAGCGGGTTGTTGGACGCGACCATGTCGTAATCGTCAACGACGACATAGATTTCGGGCCCGGTCCACCAGTTGCGCTCCCGAAGCTGAGCAGGCGTGATGTCGGGGCCGGGGATGCGCTTGCCGAGGTATTCGGCCACCTCCTGGCACATCTGCACCGACGTCTGCGCCGAAGTCGAGTATCCGGCGAGGTGCTCGCCTTCGATGACCCCCAGCAAGGTGCGGCGGTAGTCGATGAGGATGATCCTGGCCTGTTCCGGCGTAGCGCGTTCCACCACGCCCTTGACGATGTTGCGCAGCAGCGTCGTTTTGCCCGCAGCGACGTCGGCGAACACGAGCAGGTGCGGCTGCTCGTCGAAGTCGAGCACGATCGGCTGCAACGCGGACTCGCCCCGACCGATGGCAACCCTGGTCGGCCCCAGCTGCATGCCTGCCGCTTCCGCGTCGGCGAGCACTTGCTCGCGGTCGACCTGCGCGGCAAGCATGCGAACGGCGGGAGCGCGCATGTCGCCGCAGAGGACGGCCATCTGTTCCTTGGCCCGCGCAATGCCGTCGGGCAGCGATTCCGGGTCCATATCGGAATCCAGGCGCGGCAGTGCGATCAGCATGTGCAAGCCGTTCGGGGTGATGCCGCGCCCAGGCTTGCCGACCGGGACGTTCACCGCGACCCGGCGATTCATCTCCGAGTCGCTGGGGTCGCCAAGCCGCAGCTCCAGCCGGGTGCCGATCTGGTCTTTCACCGCAGGGCGGATCTCTATCCACCGCGACGCCGCCAGCATGACGTGCACTCCATAGGAAAGCCCTTGCGCCGCAAGCGCATTAACTTGCGCCTCCAGCGGCTCGAACTCCTCCCGGAACGCGGCCCAGCCGTCGATCACCAGGAAGACGTCGCCGAACAAGTCCTCCGACAGCAGATCCTCCGCTCGTTGCCCGGGAGGCATCTCGGCGAGCTCGGCTTTGCGACGCCGGAAATCCCGCATGTTCTCGATGCCGAGCGCGAGAAACCTCTCCTCCCGCTGGCGCACCAGCGCCGTCACCTCCGCCACAGTGCGGCGCACCCGGTCGCTCTCCATCCGCCCCGCCACCGATCCGACGTGCGCGAGCCCCTTCAGGGCCGAGAGCGTGCCGCCGCCGAAATCGAGACAGTAGAACTGCGCCTGTTCCGGCGTGTGCGTGGCCGCCGCGGCCATGATGATCGTGCGCAGCGCGTTCGACTTGCCCGACTGCGGCCCGCCGACGACCGCGACGTTGCCGAGTGCGCCGGACAGGTCGACGGTCAGCACATCCCGCTTCTGCTCGTACGGCTTGTCGATGATGCCGATCGGCATCCACAGCTGGCCGTGCCGATTTGCAGGCGACATCCAATTCTCGTCCGGCAGCAGCATGTCCACCGTGGGCGATTCCTCCAGCGGCGGCAGCCACACCTCGTGCGCGGGCCTGCCATGCCCCGTGAGCCGGTCGACGACGACCTGCAACAGCGTCCTGTCCAGCCGGTCCCCGCCGGACATGCCGTCGACCTCAGCCACCAGGGCGTCCAGGTCCGGCAGTTCGATCGTCGCGGGCCGCGGCAGTTCTCGTATCTCGACCGCCGACGCGGTGAACACCTCGACCGCCTGCCCGCCGACGAAGCCGCCGCCCGCCTGCCGCGAGGTGCGCGGCGGCACATAGGCGCCGGAGACGTAGCACCCGTTGAACCGCATCGGGTCCGCCGCGTCGCTCTTCAAGTAGGCCGATCCGGGCACGCTCGGCAGATGGTACGCATCGGTGATGCCGAGCACTTGGCGCGACTCGGCGGCGGAGAACGTTCGCAGTCCGATCCGGTAGGACAGGTGGCTGTCCAACCCACGCAGCCGATTCTCCTCCAGGCGTTGCGAGGCCAGCAGCAGATGAACTCGCAGCGACCGGCCCAGCCTGCCGATCATCACGAAGAGGTCGGCGAAATCCGGCTTCTGGGACAGCAGCTCGGAGAACTCGTCCACCACCACGAACAGGGCGGGCAGCGGGTCGAGCGGCGCACCCGCGGCGCGGGCCTTCTCGTACTCGGTGACGTTCGCGAAATTCCCCGCTGCCCTCAGCAGTTCCTGCCTTCGATTCATCTCGCCCGCAAGCGCGTCCCGCATGCGGTCGACCATGGACAGCTCTTCCTCCAGGTTCGTGATCACCGCCGCGACGTGCGGCAGGGGATCGAGGCCCAGGAAGGTCGCGCCGCCCTTGAAGTCCACCAAAACGAGGTTGAGCAAGTCCGGCGAGTGTGTCGTCACCATCGACAGGACCAGAGTGCGCAGGAACTCGGATTTGCCGGAACCTGTTGCGCCAATGCACAAGCCGTGCGGGCCCATGCCGTTCTCGGCAGACTCCTTGATGTCGAGCTCCACCGGTGTGCCGTCGGGGGTTACGCCGATCGGCACCCGCAGCCGCTCCCGGCTGGTGCGCGCTCGCCATACGACGGTGGGGTCGATCTGGGCCGCGTCCGACACCTTGAGCAATGACATCAACCCCGGATCCGCGCGAGTGTCGTCGCCGAGGCTGACGATCTGGGCCGCGGTAGCGATCCGGTACCGAGCAAGCTTGCGGGAAAAGGCATCAGCTTGTGCGAGCGCCACGGTGTCGCCGGTGGCGAACCGCTCGAACCCGCCCCCCGACTTCGCGGCGACCATGCCGTCGTCGACGATGACCAATTGCAGTCCGCGTCGCGCGGCGAGCCCGCTCGCCGGCGCGGAGAGATCCAGCACCGTAACCGAGTCCAGGCCGGCCTCGCTGATGATCCGCTCCGAGCCGTTGACGTATCCGTCGTCGATGACGACCACCAGGTGGATGCGGCCTGCCGTTGGCGGGGCGTTGCGCATGAACCTGCCCCGTTCGAACAGCTCCTCCGACAACACCTGTTCCAGCTCGGCCAGCGACTCGTACATCATTCGGGCCGAGCCCATGCCGTCGCGGACGGTCGGGTGCTGGATCTGGGGAAGCCATTTCGCCCAGGCCCAGTCGACGCTGTCCGGTTCCGCGCACACCACGGCCACCGCCATGTGGTCCGGACCGAGAAAAGCACACAGCTGCATCAACATCGACCGCATCACGACCCGGGTGCGAGCACGGTCACCGTCGATGTTGATGGCAGGAAACGCACGGAACGACAGCGCCGTAGGGAGATCGTGCACCACCGAGTGCGTGCGGACGAACCGCCGCAGCGCCACCGTCGACACCGGCTCCAGGTCTTCCAGCGGCCCGGTCTCCGGGCGCGCCAGCTTGGTCGCCAGCCGGTGACTGCCGACGCCGATCCGCACGTGTCCGAAGTCGGGGTCGTTCGGACGCCGCTCCCACATACGCCGGGTTCCGAGCAGGGACTCCAGATCCGCCGGGGCCGGGTGCGTCCACAACAGCGCATCTCGTTGGGCGACACCGGTTTTACGTACGTCGCGACGCAGCTGGTCGAGATAGCGGAAATAGTCTTTGCGGTCCTCGTTCAACTCGCCCGCGCTCTTGTTGGCGCCCTTGCCGAACGCGCCGCCCATGAACATGCCGCCCATCGAGCCGAGCATCATCAGGGGGAACATCAAACTGATCGGGTTGCTCAGCAGATTCCGGGCGCCGGTGGCGATCATCAGCGCGATCATGCCGACGACGGCGACCACCATGACCACCGGCAACAGTTTCATCAGCAGATTGCCCGGCACCGGACGCGGCAGTTCCGGCGGCGGGTTGAGGATCACCTCGCCGCCGGGCGCGCGCGGCGGGGCGATTCTGGCCTGACGCACGTATCCATCGATGCTCATCGGGTGTCCTCAGTAATCCACGGTCAGTAGTCCACGTTCTCGGTCAGCGACTTGCGGCGCGGATCGCGCCGGTACGGAACCGACAGGGCATAGCCGAGGCCGAGCACCGCCAGACAACCGATCGTGCCGCCGACCGCGATACGCGTGGGCCACGGACTTTTCCGTTTCGGCTGCGGCGGCTCGGCCATCGGCTTGCCGTATTCCGACCCGAATTGCACGGGTCGGTCCGGCAATTCAGCGGTCAGTGCCGCAACCGGGTCGATCATGCCCGCCCCCAGCCGATCATCGCGGCCGCGGCTCGGCGCGTGGGCGGTGCGAATGACCCGGTCGATCACCTGACCGGCCGTCAGCGTGGGAAATCGGGCCCTGACCAACGCCACCGCGCCCGCTACGTAGGCGCTGGAGAAACTCGTGCCGTCGATGGGATGGCGGGAATCGTTGTCGCCCTTCCTGACATTGACCAGCCCCGGTCCCGCGCTGTCGAGGGAGACCACATTGCGGCCTGGAGCGGCCACCGACACCCAGGGCCCGTACAGCGAGAACGGCGAGGCGGCGCCGTCCGGGTCGGTCGAAGCGACCGACAGCACATAGGGACTGAACCAGGCCGGGCTGGCCGAAGTCTTCACCGCCCCCCAGCCGCTGCCGTCGTTCTGTTCCTTGCAGGGCCCGCTGTCCTGCAGATTGCCCGCCGCGGCCACCACGACGACATTGCGGTCGTGGGCGAGCTTGACCGCGGCGCCGAGAGCGCCGTCGGTGATACCTGCTCCTGCGGGAGCACAGGCAACCTCGGAAATGTTGATGACCGTCGCGCCCAGCTCGACAGCGCGCACCACCGACAGCGCCAGCGTCCACACGTTGCCGAATCCGCCGACCGACACTTCGCCGGGGGTTTCCCGGCGACGGTAGTCCTTGGCTTCGAAAGCCAAACTCAGTTGCCGGATTCCGATGATCGCGGCGTCGGGGGCGACGCCGGAGAACCCGTCGTCGGGACTGGGCTTGCCCGCGATGAGTCCGGCCACCAACGTGCCGTGCGCGTCACAATCGACCAGCCCGTCGGTGTTGGAGACGTAGTCCCCGCCCGGAATCAGATGGGGCAGTCGCGGGTGCCTGCTCACCCCCGTGTCGATCACCGCCACCGTCTGTCCCCCGCCGCGGCTGAACTGCCAGGCTGATGCCAACCCGAGCTCGAGCGCCGCGTCGGAAGCCGAGCGAGGCGGCGCACCTGCCATGAGTGCGCGGTCGCACACGGTCTTCTGTTCGGTGGCTTCCGGCGGTACGGGCGGCAATCCGGGAGCCGGGGCCAAGGCCGGGTCCACTGGAGGCGGCGGAATCGCGGCGGCCTGCCACACCGGACCGACAGCGAGTGTGGCCGTCGCGGCCAGCGCCGCGAGGCGAAGCAATGGCCGAATCATATGTTGCGGGCGTAGGAGTAGAGATCCATGATCCACACCACCAGCGGAATGATCGCGATGATCAAGCCGTACTCGAGCAGTTCCCCCGCCCGGCGGGTCACGGGGGAGATGTCGGTGGCGGGCCCGGCCACCCCGACGAACAACGCCAGGGCTGTCACGAACAACAGCGCACCCGCCGACCACAGCAGGCGATCGGCGTTGCCCAGCCCGACCCCGACCGCCACCGCGACGGCGATGGCCGCGCCGCCGCAGATCATTGCTCCAGCCTGAGTGAGATCGGCGTAGGCCCGGCCGCGCAGGCTCAGAACCACCCCGACGATCGTCGCGAGCACGAGGCCCTGCCAGCGCTGCGACCCGAAGGTGTCGGCAGCGATGAAGGCCGCCGGAACCACCGTGCCGACGGCGCCGATAATCATGCCTGACTGGTATCGATTGGCGGCTCGGGCACGGTCGGCAAGCCCCACCGCGGACGGCAGCGCGGTGGCGCCGATGGCCCCGATGCCCTCGATGGTCGGCCGCGGCTCGTGATCGGCCGGGTCTATTGCGCCGCCCGCGGTGGGCACCGGAGGCACCGGCAGTTTCGCCGCGGCGCGCGCCAGCTGCGCCGTGGGCGTCACGAACGTGACGGCGGCCGCCACCAGACCCGCGGCCACCTTGATCGGCGAAAAGCCGAAGGCCAAGATCAGACCGGCAGCAATACCGCCGAAGGCCGTCAGCGTGGCGATCATCGCGACCAATGTCGCCCCGGCTCCGGTCAGGCGATACAACCCGACGGCGACCACGAGGCTCACCGCACAGCCGAGCAACGCGTGCGCGCTCCCGACTCCACCAG
The DNA here is from genome assembly GCA_013362555.1 of Mycobacteriaceae bacterium. Lineage (GTDB taxonomy): Bacteria > Actinomycetota > Actinomycetes > Mycobacteriales > Mycobacteriaceae > JABFVX01. The sequence continues at coordinate 10,712 of JABFVX010000472.1, read as the reverse complement.
GTATGAACAGAGCCGTTCCCGGCCCGGTCAGCGTCACCGCGCTCAACGACAGTCCGGCTGCGACAGTGTCCAAGCGGTAGTTGCGCGCGACTACCACCGCGGTCCCGCCGGCGAGCAAACCTGCCGACACCGCGATGACGCCTGCCGCGACGTGCCATCGCGACAACGACAGCAATACCACGGCAAATGGAATGGCCAAGCCCGCGATCAGCAACGCCGACCACCGCGCCGCCTCGTCGGACCAGTCCCGGAAGGCACTGTCCGCCAATCGCGCGACAGCGTCGATAACGTCGTCGAACAACGCCGGGGCGTCTTTCGGCGTCTCCGCGCGCAAGATGAGCAGCTCGCCGTCGAACACTTCAGCGTCTACGAGCGTCGAATCCGGTGAAATCGGATCGCGCCCGAGCCGCGAGAGTGTCCAGTGTTGCGCCACCAGCACAGCGCCCTCTTCGGACTCCACCGGATCGGGATTGCGCGATTCGATCAACGCCACGACATCGCCGATGAACGCGGCAATGGGCACTGTCGTGGGCAGCCCTAGATCCACTTGGGTCTTGCCGCCGAGCACCGAGACGCGGCACAACTCAGGTTGGTCCGCTCGCGCCTCGCCGGGTGCGGCGGTCAACGCATGTGCAGCAAGGTCGGTCAAGTGCTCAAATTTCCGTGTAGTGCCGCTACTGATGGAAGCAATGTACTCGACGTTTCGCAGGTAGGCTATGGGGTCAAGCAGCAGATCAGACCAGCGGGAGCTATTCGAGAATGTCCGGCAATCGGCAAGCACAGCAGGTTTTCGACGCCGGCGTCCTGTCCTTGGGCCTCGTCGTCGACGGGCAGGAGTCCACCCGCGACTTGGACTACGCGAAGAAGGCCTTCCAGCGCGCCACCGAGTGGGATCCTACGATGTGCGACGCCTGGCTCGGCCGCGCGGCAGCCGGCGACATGACCAGGGACGTGCTGTTCAATCTGCACAAGACCAGCGGCCAAACCCTGTTTCGGGAGCAGCGCAGGCTGGGCCTGCGGCCGCGAGAACTGTCCGGGCGCTTCGTTATCGGTCCCTATATCGACTATCCGCTCGCCAGCTACAACGAAGTCTGGCTGGCCCAGGCAACCCAGCTGATCACCGAGGGCGAGTACGCCGAAGCCGAACGGATGCTGGATTCGCTTGCTGAACACCGCAAGTCGCAGCCGGCGGGCTTGGAACGCGAGATCGACGACCGAATCTGCGCTTACGTCCGCGCGCACCTGCACTACGTGACCCAACGCTGGCCGGACGTGATGACCGTACTCAAGCAGTCGGCGAACTGGGACGACGCCTACATGGCGGCGGGCGCCAACGTCATGGTCGGCTCGGCGTGCGCGCAGCTCGGCCTGTTCGGCGAGGCTGTGCGCAGGTTGGAATTGGCTGAGGCGGGCCCTATTCCGTCCGCGCGCACAGCGGCGATGTATTGCCGTGGACTGTGTCTGCGTGAGCAGGGCAGCGAGAATGAGGCACGGGCATTGTTCGAGCAGGTGTATTCGGAGGCTCCGGATTTCGAGGCGAATACCGCCGCGATGCGCGACCCGAAGTTCCGCCTCACCCTCACTACCCGCGAGCAGATCGAAAAGCGCACCGACCCATGGGATCCCGCGTCCGGACCGGACGTTGAGAAAGTCCAGCGACAGGAGCACGAGGACCGGGCCCGACTGATCCTCAAGGAAGCCCGCGCGGAGCTGGAGCAGCAGATCGGCCTGGCCGCGGTGAAAACCCAGGTGGCCAAACTGCAGTCGACTGCCGCCCTGGCTCGGGTGCGAGCGGAGAAAGGCCTGGCGAGCGCACCCCGCGGCCAACACCTGGCTTTCACCGGGCCGCCCGGCACCGGTAAGACCACCGTCGCCCGGGTAGTCGCCAAGATCTACTGCGGTCTGGGCCTTTTGACAACCGACAAGGTGGTCGAGGCCACGCGGCGCGACTTCGTCGGCCAGCACCTCGGCAGCACGGCGATCAAGACCGGCGCCCTGATCGACAGCGCCATGGACGGCGTGCTGTTCGTCGACGAGGCCTACACCTTGATCCAGACGGGCTTGTCCGGCGGCGACGCCTTCGGGCAAGAAGCCGTCGACACCCTGCTGGCCCGAATGGAGAACGACCGCGACCGCCTGGTGGTGATCATCGCCGGCTACGACGGCGAGATCGAGCGGTTTCTCGCCTCCAATGACGGCCTCGCTTCCCGCTTCGCCAAACGCATCCGCTTCGAGTCCTACACTCCGGACGAGCTCGGCCAGATCGGCCAAGTCATCGCGGGCAAACGCGATTCCACACTGTCGGATCAGGCCCTCGAACTGCTGGTCAAAGCCTGCGCTCGCCTATATGAGATGGAGCGCCCCGACCAGGCCGGGCTGCCCCGCCGCGGCATCGACCTCGCGGGCAACGGCCGATTCATCCGCAATATCGTCGAAGCCGCCGAGGAGGAACGCGAGTTCCGCCTCGCGGGCGGAGGCGACGACCTGCTGTCGCTCTCCGACCTGGACGAGGAAGCCCTGATGCGCGTCGAAGCCGACGACATGCGCAAGGCCCTGGAAACCGTGCTGGCCACCCTGAACTGACGACCGACTGATTGCCCCCAGCACTGGGAGCCTTCTTGCCCCATATATTGCGAACAGCTAGATTCATAGTCACGCACGCATCACCAGACCCAGTGGGGTGGTCATGGGAGCATTCGGCATGAACTGGGCCACAATCGGTGGCATCACAGGCGGATTCATCGGAGCGGCGGTCGCTCCCGTCGGGCCGCTCGGCGTTGGCTTCGGCGCCGCCGCCGGCGAGTTCATCGGCTCCAAGTTCGGCGATCACCAAAGCACGTCCACGGCGCTCACCCAGGCCGGGTTCGCCGCCGTTATCGGCGGCGGCGCCGGGTTGGCGGGCATGGCGGCAATGAGATCGCTGGCGCCCAGCCTCCTGCCGCGGGTACTCCCGAAGCTCGCAGGCGGCGTGACGGCAGCCGCAGGCGCGGTGCTGACCGACTTCCTGCTGAAGCCGGATCATCTCCGCAGACACCGCGAAACGATCGAGATCCCACCGATTCACATCCCGAAGACAGCGAGCCCGCCATTTCAGAAGTACCTGAAATCCGCCCAGGACGTGCTCGATCAGGTCGTCAGCATCCTCGGCAAGCCGGAGATGACCATCGAGCTTCCCACCCCGCCGCCCCCGGAACCCCCCCAGCCGATGCCCGCAAGCTATGCGACCACGCAGTCCGGCTCGGCTGCGACCGGATACACGTCGGCCCGAAGCTCCCTGCACGACCAGGCGCTGACATCACAGCAGGCCGACCTCGACGCCGACGCGGCAGTGAAGCAGGCAGTCACGCTCTCCGAGCGGGCGCGGACGCTGATCCGCGACGAGATCGTTCGCCTCAACGTCGTCCTGAGCGATGCCGAAAAGACCGGCCCTGCCGTGATCCCTGCCTCGACCGGCGGCGGTTCCGCGGGCCAGCAGACGCTGCCCCCCGCTACCGAACGCGCCCTCGCCGCAAGTGTGTACAAGGCGATGACCAACGTCGAGGGACTCACCGAGGTGGCCTGCCGAGAGGCCGACATCGCCGAGACCTACGTCCCGGCCCTCCCCGGCCCCACCGGCGAACTCGCGCCGAAGCCCTCCGGCGACTACGTCTACCCGGACAGTCAGCCGCCCATCATGACCGCCTAACCCCTCCAGACTGACCCATCAAGTGCTTCCAGCGCACTTCATGGGTCATTCTGGAGGGGGTTGCAACCCAGCTCCCTATGGGATGGCGTCGTAGGCGATGAGGGCCCGGTTGCGACTCAGGTCGGGGCCGGGCGGGAACTGCCCGACGATCTGCCACGGTGCGGGTTTGGGACTTCGGCCGAGGCCGAGAATTTCCGCGGTCGCCAAGTCCGGTATGCCATAACGAATGCCGTTGTCCGCGACATAGAAAAGCGCGCCGTGCCGGGTGCTGCCCGGCTCGATGCCAGTCGTCTGGACGAACTCGCCGGTGCTCGGCCGCAGATAGGCGGCATCGAGCCGGTCGCTGTCCAGACCTGCGCTGGCCAGCAGCACCGGCTTGGCCGCCGCAGGCAGCGGGAACGCCTTGCCGGTCAGCAGCGTCAGGCCGGCAGTGTGGTCGGAGTCCGTCTTCGACCACGACGCACAGGTGACCGGATAGTCGTCCGGCGAGAGGATCTTCGGCCTCGTCGCTGGAAAGTTGTCGATCGGCAGGGTGTGGACTACCTGCACCCCGCGCAGCGCATCCGGCGCGACGGCGGGTATGTCGCTCTGCCCTTGCGAATCCGAGTTGCGGAGAACCTCGGCCACGAACGTCGAGATACGTTGCACGCCCTCGGGAACCACCACGTAGAGCTCCGTCGTGTTGACTCCCGGCACCCGAATGACCCAGCCGATCTTGGCGCCCTCGATCGGCCCCGGCTTGCCCGCGTTCGGAATCTTCGGCGGCGCGAACGCGGGCACGGCTACGGTCGCGTCGAGCACACCGGCGCTCGCCTGCCGCGGACGCACGCCTTGCAGTTTCAGCGAACGCACGACAACATCGTTGTCGATGTCCACCTCGGCCCGCTTGCCGTCGTACAACAAATAGGCGCGGGTGCCGATGGCCAACAACAAGGCTTCGTCGGCCGCCAGCGGGCGGATCGTGTCGTCCAGGCGAGGAACTCCGGCGAAACCGAGCCGAGCCGTACCACCGACCGGGTTCGCAGCCTCGCACAGACTCCAGTCGGACCGCTGGCCTTTGTGTGCCGAACCGAGCAGCGCCCCCGGCGCGCCGGGAATGCCGAGCATGGGCCCCCGCGGATACGACGCCAGCTTCGACTCCTTCACCGACGTCGGTTTTTCCGACGAGCCGGTGAGCAGTCGCGCCGAAGCCAAGTTCACCACCGGATGCAGGGCGCCTTCGCGCACGATGAACAGCGCGCCCGAATCCTTGCCCATGATGATCTTGGCGTCGCCCACCGAGCCCACCGGTTTGAGGAAGCCGAGTATCGCGAACCCTGCGACAACCAATATCGACAGCACTGAACCGACCACCATGGAGCGGACGTGTGCGCGCATCGGATCATGCAGCATCCGCACGTCCCGGCGCACCAGTGCGTGCTGAATACGTTTGAGCAGAAAGCGGTAGCCGTTGACTTGCGCTCTAGTGGTGAGCTGCGCAGGCACGATACCTCCGATGGAGTGCGCAACAATGGTGTACACACGGTACCGTAAGACGGCATTCTATAGTGCGTCGAAGATGGGAGTCCGCCGGTGAGCAGCCCTGCCCAACCCACCCTGCACGGCACCGAATTCTGGCTGTTCCGACTGTTCCCGCTGCGCGCCGTGCTGCCGAGCGCACTGCTGGCGACCATCGCCGGGTTGGTCGCCGCCGCGTTCGACGCCCCGCTCTACGCGGTGGTGCTGTCCGGCGCGCCGATTCTCGCCCTCGGCTTGACCCGAGTGCGGGGCGCGAACCTGATGGTCTCGGCAGGCAAGGCGGCAACGTTCGGGTGGCGGCGAATCCGCAACGGCGCCACGCCGACGACGCACGAGTCGTTCAATGCCGTCGTGCCGGACAGCGACGGCGACGTCTACGGCATGCGGTGGGACGGCCAGTGCGTGCTGACCATGCTGCGCATCAACCCCGGTCCGGCCGCACCGGTCCGGGTGTCGCCGACCGGAACGCACTCCGACCGCCCCCTCCCGCTCGCCGACATCGCGTCGTGCCTCACCCAGTTCGACGTCGCACTGTCGGCCATCGACGTGGTCAGCACCGGCTATCGCACCGTGGGCGAGAGCCCCGCGGCCACGCTGTACCACCGACTGCTCGGACAGCTGCCCGCCACCGCCCAGCGGACGGTGTGGCTGGTGCTGCGGCTGGACCCGCTCGCCAACGCCGAAGCGATCAGCAACCGCGGCGGCGGCGAGATCGGCACTGTGCGCACCGCCGTCATCGCGACTCGAAGGGTTGCCAATCGCCTTGCCGCACAAGGTACTCGAGTTTTCCCGGTGCCATCGGAACACTTCGACCTGGCTGTCGCCCAGCTGACCGGCGGCAGCCCGCTCGACGAACTCACCGAGCGATGGTCCACGGCCGAGCACGGCTCCCGGAAACTCACCAGCTACGAAATCGAGGCCACTGCGCTGGATTCGGCGACCTTCGCCAAGGTGTTTCTGCCCCCGAGCCGCTCGACCACGCTCACGGTACGGCTGCGCCCAGCCGAGACCCAAGGTGGGAAGCAGGGCGAAGTAGCGTTGTCCGCGCTCGTCCGTTATGACACTGCCAGTGCAATTGCGGCGCCGCCGCTCCCCGGGCTGCGACGGTTGGCCGGCTCCCAGCACCGGGCGCTGCTGTCCACGCTGCCGATCGCGGGCCCGGCGCCCGCGCCGGGCGCCAACGTCGCATACGGCCCGGTGGCATCCCTCGCCGGAATCATGCTTCCCACCGGTGGCTGCGGCCAGCTCATCGGAGCGGACGACCAGGGACGCGGAGTCGCGGTGCCCCTGGCGGGCCCTGGGGTGCGTCGAGTGGAAATCATCGGAACGCTGCAACTGGCACAGAAGCTCATCCTGCGCGCGGTGGCCTCCGGACTGCGTATCGTGGTGCAGACCCATCGCACCGAAGCATGGTCGGGCCTGACGGCTGCCGTCGACTCCGCACATCTGCTGTCACTGCACAACCCGCGCTACGACTTGCAGCGGTCGAGCAGTGTCCGCAGCGGCAACGTCATCGTGTACGACGGGGTTGAGCCGCCGTACTCCGTTCCCGCCGCGACGCTCATCCACCTGCGCGACGTCGGTTCCACGCCACAGCTGCGCGATCCCGATGTCACTGTGATCCAATCCCCCAACGCCCCCAACAGTATCGCTGTCACCACCGCGACGTCGACGGTAGTCCTCCGCGTCGTGAGCACGCCCGACGAACACCGCTATCTGGCCCCCGAAACCGTCTCCCGCGCAGTCTGATCGCTTCGACCGGCGCACAACCTCCACAATGACCCGTGAAGTGCATCCAACGCACTTCACGGGTCATTGTGGAGGTTGTGACACGCTCCGAGACTGGGCCCCCGCGCTCGATCGAACGCAGGGGCCCAGGGGATAGCGAGATCAGCCGTGCTGAAACAGACCGCCGACGCCTTTGTCGGTGTGGCTCATGTTGTTCGCGGCATTGTCGACCTCTTCGGTGGCGTCCTTCAGCACCGCGATGATCGACTGCAGATCTTCCCTGACCGCCTTGTAGGTGGCGTTGTAAGGACCAGTGCCGTCCCCCGACCACGTGTCGGGATCGATGAGGTGGCTGTTGGCGGTCTCCGCGTCGCTCAGTTCCGTCGTGAGGTCGCCCTCGTACTTGTTGAGCTGTTCGATCAAACCCGCAATCTGGCCCGGATTGTAATGGATGAAGTCGTAATCGCCTGCCATTGGTTTTCCTTCCTGGTATTCGAACTGTCGTCCTCGGCGCCGCTGACTACAGGTTGGTCAGCCGGTCGCCTTCCGCGGCGAACGAGTGGATCTTCTTGAAGCCGTCGGAGTTGGTGAGGTCCGCGCCGCCGTACCGCTTGCCCGCTTCCTCCAGTGCGTGCTCCAAAGCGGTCATGTCCTTGTTCAGCTTGTCCAGGCGGGTCTTGATCGCACCCTGCACTTCGTTGAATGCGCGGCGCGCATCACCGTCCCACCCGCCCGCACTCCGCACGAATTCATCGAGGCTTTTCGTCGTAGCCTCGATCCTCGGAATAACCGCGCCCATCTCCCCATAGGCTTTGCGGAACGGCCCCTGCCTGACTTGAGTGTTGTCTGCCACTGTTCAAACCTCTTTCCAGATACTGGTCTCGTGAATTCTTCGTTTGCCGAAACGTCGCGACCTCTACGGCATCCACCTTTCTCCCGGCAGGGCGCCGATCAGCGCAGAGATGCCCTGCGTCAATCGGTGGTCCGTGCCAGGCGCGAAAGTGGACCAGGTCCGGTGGTCGGCGGTCCTGGTCGGACCGGCGACGACGCGGCCGCGCGCGGTGTCATACACCGCCACCGCGGCGGGCGCACGCACGGCAACGGCGTTGTCGTGGTGATAGGCCGTGATCTCGGCGCGCGTGTGGCAGCTCGCCATCGCCATGCCGAACGCCACCGCGTCCCGCTCCGCTGCCCCGAAATGGAAAGCGAGATCACTGAACTCCGCGGTGCCGCGCGCTTCGTCGAGCCGCTCCCGCAATTCGGCGGACTCGGCGCCGAACACCGGGACGTCAGCGGCCTCGGCGGCGCCGAGCGCCGCCAAGATCGGGCGAGCCAGCGCGGCGTGGTCGTCGCCGCCCCACACCAACCGCACGTCGAAGTCGTCACCGGTGCGCACGGCCAGCGCGTGGTCGAGTCCGCGGCGGGCCAAGCACACTCGGCGGACACCGTCCGGCGCGTAGATTCGGACCGCGAGCTGGCGGTCCGGCCGGGCCAGAATGCGCAGGGCTGCGGCGAGCTCGTCGGCCACGTCGCCATACTGGTCCAGGATCCCGCCTGCGCTGAGCTCGGACATCGTCTCGTCGTGCGCGATGCGCCATGCGTCGATGTGGTCGTACTTCGGAGCGACTGCCAACGCCGCCGGAAAGGTCTGCACTCCCAGTATTCCGGCAACCGCGAGCAAGCTGTCGCCGGTGATCGCCGTCATGACGCCCCATCCGGCAGCTCGGTCCGGGGTGGTGTCTGCGCGGTCGCCGACAGCCCGCCGACGACCGCGGGCGCGACCGTGTGGCCTGCGTCGAGGCCGAGCTGGTCAGCGGCCTTGCCCGCGCCCGGCCCGGCCTGCCCGACGGCGACGCGGTGCTCGTCCTCGGACTGCGCGCCGGTGAGCATTGAACCCGGCGGGATCGGACCGGCTGTTGCGGGAGCAACGGAAACAGTCATGCCGGAACTGGTCTGCACAACGGTCTCGGTGGCGACCGCTTCCACGATCGTCTGGGCGCGATAGGCGGTCTGCACCCGAGGAAAGGCCGCATTGCCGCCGGGCCGCGCCGCGACCGGCGGGGCATACGGCGCCGGCCTGGCAGGCGGCTGCTCCTGCTTGGCCTGCTCAGCCGCGAGGGCCGCCTCGGAAGTGAGCTTCGGAGGTTCCCGCTGTGTCCACGGCTGTGCCAGTGGGGTGGTGGCCCTTTCATATTCCTGCATGACGCGCGCCGCCGCGGCCTTCGCGACATCGGTTCTGTCTTCCAGGTCCGCGGATACCGCGGTCAGCGGCCCTCCGAGCGCATGACCTTGCAGCAGTGTCGCTTTCAGCGCCAGCAGCGCCGCGAACTCCGAACCGCTCGGCATCGCGAGCCGGGCGATCTCGTAGGCCGCGGCCTGCGCCTCGGCTTTCGCGGCGTTCGCGGCGGAGGCAGCGGACGCCTCGGCAAACCACTCGCCGAGCAAAGCGAGGCGTCCGAGACTCTCCGCGTTGTGGTGCGATTCCCATGCTTGCCCGAGATCAGCGCGGATGAGCTCGAATTCGACAGCGGCCGCACCGAGCCCGGCCGCCAGGCGAGCGAAAGCGAGTCCGGCCTCCGCCATCGACGAAACGCCCGGACCGTTCTCCAGGTCATTCACCAGCTTCTCAGCGGGCACTGCGTCCCAGATTCGGCCGGTGAACCCGATTTCATGCGGTTGGGCCATCGAACCACTTCCTCCGCTTGCCGCCCTGCGTCATCGTTTCGGTCAGGCCTGGCCGGTCAACTTCGTGAAGTGGTCGGCATGCCGCGCTTCGGTGCTGCGTACCGTCGTCGACTGAGACCTCAAGGTGGCGGCCAATTTCCGCAGCTCTCGCACCCCGTTCCCGTAGGCCTGCTGGTACTGCGCACTGACGGCGTTGAACGTCTTGGTGGCCCGCTTGGACACGTCGTCGACAGCCGCGGGGACCACGGTGAGCTGTTTGCGGGTCTGCGCCAGATCCGTTTCCAAACGCGCGGCGAGCGCATCCAGCCGCTGCGCGACCTGGGCTGCGAGGGCGGGATCGAAGGCGAAATGGCCGTCCATGAGATTTCTCCCTTGTTGTGCGCTGGATTACGAAGAACGAGTGTGATCGGGGCGCGGCGTCCGACACCGGTCTGGGTGCTACAGCGTCAACGCTTTATCCGGTGGCTCTTCCAGCCGGTCGTTCTCACCGACGACAGGCGCGCTCATAGCCTCGACAACACTGACGACGTCCGCGCTGTTACTGCCTGCTGCCACGTGGCTGTGCATTTCATCGTCTTCACTCGCGGCCCTGGCCATGGCGAGCGGCCCTACCGGCGGCACCATCGACATACCTGACGTCGCGGTGGCGGTGGTAACGGTCTCCTCGACGACCGTCGACGCTGACTGCACACCGAGCGGCAACGCCACTGTGCTGGAGATGGCGCCGACCCGCACACCTCCCTGCTGGAACGGCCGCAACACCTGCGGCTGCTGATGCGGGACGGAGCCTCCGGGCACCGCCCGGCCTCCGCTGTGCGCCTTCACCGGGTGTGCAGGCGTGGTTCCCAATACGCCTGCGGCGCCGAGCGCGCCTGCGTGATGCGTACCCTGCTGCCGCACATCCTGTTTTCGGGCCTGCTCGGTCAGCGTTTTGCCCAACTGCTGTACGGGTTGCACCAGCTGGGTGAGCTGCTGGATCAACTGCTGTCCCTGCGGCGCTGCCGTAGGGGACGAAGCCGCGGCCGGAGACGCGCTCGGCGCCTGCGTCACAGCACACGGCTGGCCGGCACACTCCATCTCCGCTTTACATGCTTCC
>JABFVX010000383.1 GCA_013362555.1 Mycobacteriaceae bacterium | reverse complement strand
GCCCCGCCCGGCGCCACCTTCGCGGATTGGCTCGCGGGCGCGCTCGACGACGACATCGGCCGCCGGCCTGACCACGCCGACCTGGACTACCACCTGACCACCGTGTTTCCGCCGGTGCGGGCGTCGGGCCACCTGGAGGTCCGCTACCTGGACACTCAGCCCGCCGACCAGTGGGCCGTGCCGATCCACGCGGTCGCCGCGCTCATGTCCGCCCCCGCGGTGGTCGCCGAGGCGGCCGGGCTCGCGCTGTCGACCGCGGACCGGTGGCGGGACGCGGCGCGGTACGGCCTCGCCGAACCCGAGTTGCGGTCCACCGCGTCCCAGCTGCTCGAACTTGCCGCGGCCCATGCCGATACGCCGGTCTCCCAAGCAGAACTCGCCGCCGCGGCGGCTCGGTGCCTGCGCGGCGCCGCTCCCCACGAAGAGGAAGTCTCCGTATGAGTGAAGCCCTTCGCGCCGGCATCGCCGAGGCGCTGACCCGGGCCCGGGCCCGCACCGCGGGTTTGACCGAGTGCGTGGACGAATCCGAACTGGTGGCCCAGCATTCTCCGATCATGAGTCCGTTGGTGTGGGACTTGGCCCACATCGGCAACCAGGAGGAACTCTGGCGCGTGCGCGTTGTCGGTCGCCGCCGGCCGGTGCGCTCCGACATCGACCACCTCTACGACGCGTTCAAGCACGCCAGGGCCAACCGGCCCGCGCTCCCGCTGCTCGAGCCGGCCGAGGCCCGCGGATACGTCGCCACGGTCCGGGACAAGGCCTTCGACGTGCTGGACCGCGCTCGGTTCGACACCAGGCTGACCGACGGCGGGTTCGCCTTCGGCATGATCGCCCAGCACGAGCAGCAGCACGACGAGACCATGCTGGCCACCCACCAGCTGCGCGCGGGCGAGGCCGTGCTGCACGCCCCGCCCGCGCCCCGAACGCCGCGCCCGCCGACCGGCGAGGCGATCGTCGCGGCGGGCGAGTTCACCATGGGAACGTCCACGGAGCCGTGGGCCCTGGACAACGAGCGCCCGGCACACCGAGTCGCGCTGCCCGCGTTCGCGATCGACCTGGCCCCGGTGACGAACGGGCAGTACGCCGCGTTCATCGCCGACGGCGGCTACCGGCGTCCCGAGCTGTGGAGCGAGCCCGGCTGGGCGCACCGCACAGCGGCGGGCTTGGTTGCGCCGCAGTTCTGGGAACCGGACGGGGCGGGCGGCTGGTGGCGACGGGTTTTCGGCACGATGACCCCCGTGCGCGAGCACCAGCCCGTGGTGCACGTCTGCTGGTTCGAGGCCGAGGCATACGCGCGGTGGGCGGGCAAGCGACTGCCCACCGAGGCGGAGTGGGAGAAGGCCGCCCGGTACGACCCCGCGACCGGGCGGTCGCTGCGCTACCCGTGGGGCGATGCCGACCCGGACGACGCCACCGCCAACCTGGGCCAGCGGCATCTGGAGCCCGCCGAGATCGGGGCGTACCCGCGGGGCGTCTCGCCCTTGGGCGTGCACCAGCTGATCGGCGACGTGTGGGAGTGGACCTCCTCGGGTTTCGATCCCTACCCGGGTTTCGAGGCCTTCCCGTACCGGGAGTACTCCGAGGTCTTCCACGGCGGCGACTACAAGGTGCTGCGGGGCGGCTCGTTCGGCACCGATCAGGTCGCGTGCCGGGGCACCTTCCGCAACTGGGACCACCCGATCAGGCGGCAGATCTTCGCCGGATTCCGTCTCGCCCGCGACGTGACCCCGACCGCGGCCGATGCGCCACATGTGTAGGCACCTCGGCTACCTGGGTCCGCCGGAGCCGGTGGACGCGCTGGTCACGAGAGGCCCGCATGCGCTGTACGTGCAGTCGTGGGCGCCCCGCGACATGCGGCGCGGCGGGCGGATCAACGCCGACGGATTCGGGGTGGCCTGGTGGCCCGCCCCGGGCACGGTCACGCGCTACCGCAACGCGGCCCCGATCTGGACCGATCCGGCGGTCACCGAGGTGCTCGGCCAGATCGCGTCCGGTGCGGTCGTGGCCGCGGTGCGCTCGGCCACGGTCGGCATGCCGGTGGAGCGCGCGGCCTGCGCGCCCTTCACCTCCGACGGGTGGGCGTTCAGCCTCAACGGCAAGGTCCCGGGCTGGCGGGAGGTGATTCCCGATCTCGCGTCCGGCCCGCTGTGGGACCTGGAATGCGCGACCGACTCCGCCGCCCTGTGGATGGTCCTGCGCCGCGGTCTCGCTGCCGCGCCGCCCGCGGAGGCGCTGGCGAACCTGGTCGCGGCCGTACTGCGCCGCGCCCCGGACTCGCGGCTGAACCTGCTGCTCGGCGACGGCGAGACGCTGTGGGCGACCACCGTCACCCATTCGCTGTCCGCGTTGGTCGACGACGACTGCGCGGTGCTCAGTTCCGAACCCTACGACGACGACCCGCGCTGGCGGCCCATCCCGGACCACAGCCTTGTCACCGCCCGACCTGGGCACCTGTCCATCACCCCACTCGAGTGAGGCGCGCAATGACCACCCCGACCCTCGACATCCACCTCACCGCGGACGATCTGGCCGCGGCGCTGCGCGCGGACGTGCTCCGCGGCCTGACCGCCGAGCCGAAGTGGTTGCCGCCCAAGTGGTTCTACGACGCCCGCGGCAGCGAGCTGTTCGAGCGGATCACCGAGCTGCCCGAGTACTACCCGACGCGCACGGAACGCGCGCTGCTGGGCCGAGTCGCCCCGGAGATCGCGCGGGCCGCTCCGGACACCGAGGTCCTGGTGGAGCTCGGCTCCGGCTCCTCGGAGAAGACCAGGCTGCTGTTGTCCGCGTTGTCCGAGGGGGCACTGAAAACCTATGTCCCGCAGGATGTTTCGGTAACAGCCCTGACCGCCGCCGCCACCCAGATCGCGGTGGAGTTCCCGCGGATCGCGGTGCACGGCGTGGTCAGCGACTTCACCGACACCCTGCACGCGCTGCCCCGCGGCGGCAGGCGCATGATCGCCTTCCTCGGCGGCACCCTCGGCAACTTGACGCCGGGCGAGCGGGCCGAGTTCCTCGCGGGCGTGCACGAGGTGCTGGAGCCGGGCGAGTCGCTGCTGCTCGGCGCGGGCCTCGTGGTCGGCCCGGAGATCTTGGTGCCCGCCTACGACGACGCGGCCGGGGTCACGGCGGAATTCAACCGGAACGTGCTGCACGTGCTCAATGCCCGCCTCGGCGCCGACTTCGAGCCCGAGCGGTTCGCCCACCTCGCGCTCTGGGATCCGGTGAATGAATGGATCGAGATGCGCCTCACCGCCACCGCCGACCTCACCGCCCACATCTCCGCCTTGGACCTCACCGTCGAGTTCGCGGCGGGCGAGCAGCTGCGCACCGAAATCTCGGCCAAGTTCCGCCTCTCCGGCCTGGCCACCGAACTCGCCGCCGCCGGCTTCACGCCGCACCGCAACTGGACCGACCCCGACGCCCGCTTCGCCCTCGCCCTCGCCCACCGCGCATGACCGTCCAGAATGACCCGTGACGTGCGTCAGACGCACGTCACGGGTCATTCTGGAGGTTAGGTTCGGTCGGTGGCGCGCAGGGCGAGGGCCATGAAGGCGTCGGTGCGCCGTTCTTCGGGAGTGCGGGGTTCGCCGTCGTCGATCGTGACGAACTCGGCGTCGTGGAGCAGCAGTTCGGCCTCGATGCGCATTAAAGCCCTGATGAACGGAGGTGCGACATCCTTGGGTAGATTGCCGTCGATGGCGTAGCCGCCGTCGTCCGTGGGTTCGGCGGTGATGTAGGAGAGGGCCCGCAGCAGGTCCTCCCGCCGCTCGCCGGCGACCAGATCGGAACTGCTGTCGTACACCCGCCCATCGTACCGGCCGCCTGGTCCATCACGGAACGAGTCGGTGTTGATGGAATATATACGGACTATGGTCCGGTTACATTTTCCGAACTCGGACGATGAGGAAGGATTCGGACATGACGCAGATCACATCTCCGGCAGAGTCGGCAGGCACGGTCGGGACTCGCGATTCGGCACTGGACATCGGTCTGCTCGCGGTGCGAGCGGTGTTCGGCGGGCTGCTGGCCATCCACGGCTCGCAGAAGCTGTTCGGGTGGTTCGACGGCTGGGGCTGGGACGCCACGACGGCGAGCTTCGAAGAGATGGGCTACAACCCGGGCAAGCTGTTCGGCACCCTCGCCGGATTGACCGAGTTGGGCGGCGGCCTGCTGTTGCTGCTGGGACTGGCCACGCCGCTGGCCGCCGCGGCCGTGATCGGCACCATGATCAACGCCATGAACGCGACCTGGAGCGGCGGAGTCCTCGCAGGCACCGAGCACGGCCACGCGCCCGGCGCCGAGTTCGCGTTCCTGTTCGCCGTCGCGGCCGCCGCCATCGCCTTCACCGGGCCCGGCCGCTACTCCCTCGACCACGGCCGCCCGTGGCAGCGCCACGGCATCGCCTGGGGATCAGCCGCGATCGCCCTGGCCGCGATCGCCGGCGTGATCACCCTGATCCTCAAGTCGGCGCTCTAACCGGCACGACCCGCACCCGTATCGCGCGTCTACACCCGCAGCTGCGGGTGTAGACGCGCGATACGGGTGCGGGTCTTAGGCGTTGCCGTTGAACAGGCCGGTCACCGAGCCGTTTTCGAAGACTTCGCGGATGGTGCGGGCCAGCAGGGGGGCGATGGACAAGATGGTGAGGTTGGCGAACTTCTTGTCCTCGGTGATCGGCAGGGTGTTGGTGACGATCACCTCGCGGGCGCCGCACTGCGAGAGGCGCTCGGCGGCGGGGTGCGACAGGATGCCGTGGGTGGCGGCGATGACGACGTCGCCCGCGCCCGCCTCGCGCAGCACGCGCACGGCCTCGGCGATGGTGCCGCCGGTGTCGATCATGTCGTCGATCAGGATGCAGGTGCGGCCGTCTACGTCACCGACCGGGCGGTGCGACTTGACCTGGTTCGGCACCAGCGGGTCGCGGGTCTTGTGAATGAACGCCACGGGCGCGCCGCCGAGGGCGTTGGCCCACTTCTCCGCCACCTTCACCCGGCCCGCATCCGGCGAGACGACGGTGATGTGGTCGAGCGTGTAGTTGGCGCGCACGTACTCCGACAGCTGGATCAGCGCGTGCATGTGGTCGACCGGGCCGTCGAAGAAACCCTGGATCTGGTCGGTGTGCAGGTCGACGGTGATGATCCGGTCCGCGCCCGCGGTCTTGAGCAGGTCCGCGACCAGGCGTGCGGAGATCGGCTCGCGACCGCGGTGCTTCTTGTCCTGGCGGCCGTAGGGATAGAACGGGAGCACGGCGGTGATCCGCTTCGCCGAGCCGCGCTTGAGCGCGTCGATCATGATGAGTTGTTCCATCAGCCACTGGTTCAGCGGTGCGGGGAAGCTCTGCAGCACGAAGGCGTCCGAACCGCGCACCGACTCCTCGAACCGGACGAAGATCTCGCCGTTGGCGAAGTCCCGTGCGGTCTGCGGGGTGATCGCGACGTTGAGTTCCTTGGCCACCTGTTCGGCCAACTCCGGATGCGACCGGCCCGCGAAGAGCATCAGGTTCTTCGGGTTGTCGATCGCGATGCCCTGCGTGCGCTCGGTCGGGGTGTTCACGTGGCGTCGCCGTCCTTTTGCTCGGTGGTGGTCTCCTGGGCAGCCTTCGCCTTGGCGGCGGCTCGCGCCGGGTCGGTGTCGGCGCGGTGGCGTTGCACCCAGCCGTCAATATTGCGCTGTGGCCCGCCCGACACCGCAAGCGCCCCCGGCGGAACGTTGCGCCGCAGCACCGTGCCCGCCGCGGTGTATGCGCCGTCGCCCACCACGACCGGCGCGATGAACATGGTGTCGCTGCCGGCCCGGACGTGCGAACCGACCACAGTGCGGTGCTTGCGCACCCCGTCGTAGTTGACGAATACGCTGGATGCGCCGATGTTGCTGTGCTCACCGATGGTGGCGTCGCCGACGTAGGTCAGGTGCGGCACTTTCGAATGCGCGCCGATCGTGGAGTTCTTGGTCTCCACGAACGCGCCGAGCTTGGCCGACACGCCGAGTTCCGTGCCCGGCCGCAAGTAGGCGAAGGGCCCGACGACCGCGCCAGGCCCGACGACCGACTCCTCGCCGTGGCTGCGCACGACGCGCGCCGCGGCCCCGACCCGCGTGTTCTTCAGAGTGCAGTCCGGTCCGACCTGGGCGTCCTCGTCGACGACGGTGTCGCCGTAGAGCTGCACGCCGGGCCACAGCACCACGTCGCGGCCGAGCACGACGCTCGCGTCCACCCAGGTGGAACCCGGGTCGACCACGGTGACCCCGGCCCGCATGTGCTTCTCCAGGATGTACTGGTTCATCCGGGCGCCCGCGGCCGCGAGCTGGACGCGGTCGTTGACGCCGGTGACCTTGGCCTCGTCCACCAAGCGCGCGCCGTGCACGGCGCGCCCGGCCTCGCGGGCCAGCTTGAGCACGTCGGTCAGGTACAGCTCGTGCTGGGCGTTCGAGGTGCTCAGCCGCTGCACCATCGTGCGCAGGACGGCCGCGTCGAAAACGTAGACGCCGGAGTTCACTTCGGTGAGGGCGGCCTGCTCCGGGGTGGCGTCGGCGTGCTCGACGATCTCCAGCAGCCTGCCCTCGGGACTGCGCACGATGCGGCCGTAGCCGTTCGCGTCGTCCGGCTCGAAGGTCAGCACCGTGACCGCGGACGGCTCGGCGTAGCTGCGGTGCTCGTCGCGCAGCGCCAGGAGCGTGTGACCGTCGAGCAGCGGCACGTCGGCGGAGGTGACGACTACGTCGCCGACGAAATCGGCGGGCAGCGCGGTGAGTCCGCACTGCACGGCGTGGCCGGTGCCGAGCTGCTGTTCCTGGATGGCCACCGCGACCTCGCGGTCCAGCTCGGCGGCGAGCGCGTCGACCGCCGCGCCGACTTGGGCGCGATCGTGGCCGACCACGGTGACCAGATACGTGGGGTCGATGGCGTCCGCCGCATGCAGTGCGTGCGCAAGCATGGACCGCCCGGCCAGAGGATGCAGCACCTTCGGCGTCTTCGATCGCATCCGGGTGCCAGCGCCCGCCGCCAAGACGATCACGGCGGTCTGCTGTGGCATGAAACTCCCTCGTACAAAAAACGGCGTCTCACCAGCTCCGCCGCCAGGACTCGAACCTGAACTATCTGAACCAAAATCAGAGGTGCTGCCATTACACTACGGCGGATCGCACGTGCGCACCGTGATCCTCGCATGCACGCCCTGCGAACGACAAACACCCCCTCGCCGGCGTTTCCCATCCCTCTGCCTCCTACACCCGTTCCGCGCGTCTACACCCGCACCAGC
>JABFVX010000240.1 GCA_013362555.1 Mycobacteriaceae bacterium | reverse complement strand
ATTGGGTGCGGGTGAGCGGACCGCGAAATACATCGCCGAGATCGACTGGGTCGCGCCGCTCACCGCCGCCTGCCGCGGCGTCCGGAACACCCCCTGAGATAGACGTGTTTGGCGCGATCCGAACCGTCCTACGGCTGTTCACCTGGGTGTTCGACTCTGTTCACGGGCTATGGCCGAGCCGGTCCCAGCTGGGACTGCGCCCGAAAATGAGGGATGATCGTGGGGTGAGTGAGGACCCTACCGGCGCGAGCGCCGCTGCACAGCAGGCGCAGGCGCCGATCGCAGGCACGACCGCGAACGCGGCGGCGGCCCCGCGGCCTCCGAGCCCGGACGCGCAGGTTGCTCTCTCCGCCCCGCCCGCCGCCACCCGAACCGACGGACCCGGCCAGTTGCCGGAAGATCGCTACCTCAACCGCGAGCTGACGTGGCTGGATTTCAACGCCAGAGTGCTCGCGCTTGCCGAGGACAAGTCGCTGCCGCTGCTGGAGCGGGTCAAGTTCCTGGCGATTTTCGCCTCGAATCTGGACGAGTTCTACATGGTCCGGGTCGCCGGACTCAAACGTCGCGCACAGATGGGTCTTTCGGTGCGGTCCGCGGACGGTCTCTCGCCGTCCGAGCAGCTCACGCTCATAGCCGAACGCAGCCGTGAGCTCGCGGGCAGGCACGCCCGGCTGTTCCTGGACGCCCTCGGCCCCGACCTCACCGCCGAGAACATCGTCATCGTCGGCTGGCACGCGCTCAACGACGAAGAGCAGCAGCGCCTTTCGTCCCATTTCCAGGACCAGGTGTTTCCGGTCCTCACTCCGCTCGCGGTGGATCCGGCCCATCCGTTCCCCTACATCAGCGGCCTCAGCCTGAACCTCGCGGTGACCGTGAAAGATTCGGTCACCGGCGGCGAGCACTTCGCCCGCGTCAAGGTTCCCGACAATGTGGAGCGCTTCATCCGGGTGCGCCGCGCGGCGGGCCCGGGCCCTGCCGTCACGGCGTTCCTGCCGATGGAAGATCTCATCGCGGCTCACCTGGGGGCGCTGTTCCCGGGCATGGAAATCGTCGAGCACCACGCCTTCCGGATCACCCGCAACGCGGACTTCGAAGTCGAAGAGGACCGCGACGAGGACCTGTTGCAGGCGATGGAGCGCGAACTCGCGCGACGGCGCTTCGGCTCCCCGGTGCGGCTGGAAGTCGCCGACGACATGACCGAGCACATGCTCGAGCTGCTGCTCCGCGAGCTCGATGTGGACCCGGACGACGTCATCCAGGTGCCCGGCCTGCTCGACCTGTCGTGTCTGTGGCAGGTGTACGCCGTCGACCGCCCGAATCTCAAGGACACCCCGTTCGTACCGACCACCCACCCGGCCTTCGCCGAGCGGGAGACAGACAAGAGCATCTTCGCCACGCTGCGCGAAGGCGACGTGCTGGTGCACCACCCCTACGACGCGTTCTCGACCACGGTGCAGCGCTTCATCGAGCAGGCTGCCGCCGACCCGCAGGTGCTGGCCATCAAGCAGACCCTCTACCGCACCTCCGGCGACTCCCCCATCGTCGACGCGCTCATCGACGCCGCGGAAGCGGGCAAGCAGGTTGTGGCGCTGGTCGAGATCAAGGCCAGATTCGACGAGCAGGCCAACATCAAGTGGGCGAGGCAGCTGGAACAGGCCGGGGTGCACGTGGTGTACGGCTTGGTCGGATTGAAGACGCACTGCAAAGTGTGCCTGGTGGTGCGGCGCGAGGGGGCCACCATCCGTCGCTACTGCCACATCGGCACCGGCAACTACAATCCGAAAACCGCTCGACTGTACGAAGACATGGGGTTGTTGACGGCGGCTCCCGACATCGGCGCCGATCTCACCAACCTGTTCAAC
The DNA here is from genome assembly GCA_013362555.1 of Mycobacteriaceae bacterium. Lineage (GTDB taxonomy): Bacteria > Actinomycetota > Actinomycetes > Mycobacteriales > Mycobacteriaceae > JABFVX01. Next base: position 5,397 of record JABFVX010000240.1, on the reverse strand, counting down.
TCGCTGACCGGCTACTCGCGCAAGCCGGAGTACCGCAACATCCTGGTGTCGCCGCACGGCGTGCGGGCGGGAATCATCGAGCGGATCCGCACGGAGATCGACCTCGCCCGCTCGGGTTTGCCTGCCGGAATCCGGTTGAAGGTCAACGCCATTGTCGACGAGCAGGTGATCGACGCGCTGTACCGGGCTTCGCAGGCGGGGGTGCCGGTGCAGATCGTGGTGCGCGGCATCTGCGCACTCAAGCCGGGCGTGCCCGGGCTGAGCGAAAACATCGAGGTGCGGTCGATTCTGGGTCGGTTCCTGGAACATTCCCGCCTGATGCACTTCCGCGGACAGAACGAATTCTGGCTCGGCAGCGCCGACATCATGCATCGCAACCTCGACCGGCGAGTGGAAGTGATGGCGCAGGTGAAGGACCCGCGCCTGACTCCCGAGCTGAACGCGGTGTTCGACTCGGCACTGGATCCGACCACACGCTGCTGGGTACTGCAGCCGGACGGTACCTGGCACGCGTCCCCCACCCACGGCGCCCGCGTGCGCGAGCACCAGGAGGAACTCATGCACCTGCACCGCCCGGCCGCCCGCGAATCGTGACCGGCAGGCGCACCTCCGTCGTCGAGGCAGCGGGCGCCGTGCTGTGGCGCGGAGCGCCGGACTCCGACGCCGACGCGGTCGAGATCGCAGTCATCCACCGCCCTCGATACGACGACTGGTCGCTTCCCAAAGGGAAGGTGGATCCGGGCGAAACGGCCGCCGTCGCGGCGGTCCGCGAAATCGCGGAGGAGACAGGAGCATCGGCCATCCTGGGCCGACGGCTCGATGCGGTCGAGTATCCGATGCCCGGGCGCGCCAAGACCAAACGCGTGCAGTACTGGGCCGCCGAAGCGCAGTCAGGCGGCGACTTCCGGCCCAATGACGAGGTCGACGAGCTGCTGTGGCTCCCGCCCGCCGCGGCGCAGGCGCGCTTGCGCTACCCGCTCGACCGCCGCGTTCTCGCCGACTTCCTGCGGCTGCCCGCCACCACCGACACCACGGTCGTGGTACGCCACGCGAAGGCGGGCAGCCGGGCCACATACTCGGGCGACGACCGGCTCCGCCCGTTGGAACCTGCCGGGGCCGCGCAGGCGCAAGAGCTGGTCCAACCCCTGATGGCCTTCGGCGCCAAGGAGGTTCATGCCGCGGACCCGGTGCGGTGCGTGGAAACCGTCCGTCCGCTCGCCGCGGCTGTCGGCACGGACGTCATTGTGGAACATGCGCTTTCCGAAACCGCCTATGCCGCAGACCCGCTCGCCGCAGAGATCCGGCTGCGCGAGCTGACTGAACCCGCCGGGCGGGTGATCTGCAGCCAGGGCAAGGTGATTCCGCACGTGCTGCGCGCGCTGGCCGACCAGGACGGTCTGCTCCTGCCTCCGTACGGCAACCGCAAAGGCAGCTACTGGGTGCTCTCCTCCCACCGCGGAACTTTGGTAGCCGCGGACTATTACTCGGGCCCCTGAATCCGAAACAGCCCGTGAAGTGCATCGAATGCACTTCACGGGCAGTTCCGGATCTGTAGAGAGTCGCGAATGTGAAGTTGTGCGAGCGAGTTACCGCCCGGCGCTGCGGGCACGGGCGCCCGAAGACCGGTTGACCACCTTCATGATCGCCGACAGCACCTCGGGGTTCGCGCCCGAGATCACCAAGTCCCGCTTGGCCGGCGCGCGGCGAGCGGTGCGACGACCGGTAGCCTTCTTGGCGACCGTCTTGCGAGCGGCGGTCACCTTCTTGGCCGGGGTCTTCTTCGCGGGCGCCTTCTTGGCCGTCACCTTCTTGGCCGGGGCCTTCTTCGCAGGCGCTTTCTTGGCTGTAGCGGTCTTCTTGGCCGCGGCCTTCGTAGCGACAGTCTTCTTGGCTGCCGTCTTCTTGGCGGGCGCCGCCTTCTTGGCGGCCGTGGTCTTCTTGGCCACCGTCTTCTTGACCGCCTTCTTGGCGGCGGTCTTCTTGGCGGCAGCCTTCTTGACTGTCGTCGGTGTACCGGCGCCACGCTTCACCGCCGGGCCGTTCGCAGCGAGCTTCTGCTTCCCGGCGATGACCGCCTTGAACTGCGCACCGGGACGGAAGGCCGGAACAGAAGTGGGCTTGACCCGGACAGTCTCGCCGGTACGCGGGTTTCGCGCGACCCGAGCGGCGCGCTTGCGCTGCTCGAAGACGCCGAAGCCGGTGATGGTCACGCTCTGACCCTTGTGCACAGCCCGGACGATCGTGTCGACCACGTGCTCAACCGCTTCGGTCGCCGTTCGCCTGTCGGTGCCCATCTTCTCGGTCAGAACGTCGATGAGTTCCGCCTTGTTCATTGACTCCTCCGCTGACTAATGGCCCTCCTTAGGACCGACTGGTTACCACGGTAAACCTGAAATTACCAAGAGTCTATGTGCCACGCCAAATTTCGCAAGCTGAACTGGCACTGGAGACGTTTCAGTTTGGTCTTTAGTTCTGCAAAATACTCGGCGGATTCGTCGTGGGTTTCCATGGCTGCCTTGCACTTTCATAGTGCGCGATGGCATCGGCCTTGCGCAAGGTGAGCCCGATATCGTCCAGACCCTCCAACAACCGCCACCTCGTGTAGTCATCAATTTTGAAGCCCATCACGGAGGTTCCGGCCGTCACAGTGCGGGTCCGGAGGTCCACTTGCACCTCCAGTCCGGGGTGCTCCTCGAGCAGCTTCCACAGCAATTCCACGTCGCCTTGGTCCATCTGGGCCGCCAGCAGGCCGCCCTTGCCTGCGTTGCCACGGAAGATGTCACCGAACCGTGACGAAATGACCACCCGAAAACCGTAATCCAGCAGCGCCCACACGGCGTGCTCACGGGACGAACCGGTTCCGAAGTCCGGGCCCGCAACCAGCACCGAACCTCGACTGAACGGCTCTGTGTTCAGGATGAACTCAGGCTGCGTCCGCCAGGCGGCGAACAGCCCGTCGTCGAAACCCACTCGGGTAACCCGCTTCAGGTACTCCGCCGGGATGATTTGGTCTGTGTCGACATTGGATCGGCGCAGCGGAACGCCGATTCCCTTGTGCAAAGTAAAGGGTTCCATCTGAATCTCCTATATTTCCCTGCGAGGTATAGGGGTTTAAGTAGGTTTGTTTGCGGTGTTCGCTTCGACACAGTTACAGATCGGCGGGTGCGGCCAGTGTGCCGCGCACTGCCGTCGCCGCGGCCACCGGCGGTGAAACCAGGTGGGTCCGTGACCCCTTGCCTTGCCGACCCTCGAAATTGCGGTTGGACGTCGAGGCCGAGCGCTGACCCGGCGCCAACTGGTCGGGATTCATGCCCAGGCACATGGAGCAGCCCGCCTGCCGCCATTCCGCGCCCGCGGCGGTGAAAATCTCGCCGAGGCCCTCGGTTTCCGCCTGGGCCCGCACCCGCATCGAACCGGGCACGATCAGCATCCGCACGCCGTCGGCCACCTTGCGCCCGCGCAGCACCTCGGCCACCGCACGCAGATCCTCGATCCGCCCATTGGTGCACGAACCGACGAAAACGGTATCGACGGCGATGTCGCGCATCGGCGTGCCGGGCGTCAAATCCATATACCGCAGGGCCTTCTCGGCGGCCTGGCGCTCGGTCTCGTCGAGCATGTCGGTCGGATTCGGCACCGCCGCACCCAGGGGCGCTCCCTGTCCCGGGTTGGTGCCCCAGGTGACGAACGGCGTCAGACGTGCAGCATCGATGAATACCTCGGCATCGAAATCCGCGCCCGCGTCGGTTTTCAGACCCTCCCAGTACTCCACTGCGGCGTCCCAGTCGGCGCCCTTCGGCGCGTGCGGACGTTCTTTCAGAAAGGCGTAGGTGGTTTCGTCCGGTGCGATCATGCCCGCCCGTGCGCCCGCCTCGATCGACATGTTGCAGACGGTCATCCGCGCTTCCATCGACATGGCCCGGATCGCTTCGCCGCGGTACTCCAGCACATAGCCCTGGCCGCCTCCGGTGCCGATCTTGGCGATGATCGCAAGAATCAGGTCTTTGCCGGTGACTCCGGGCGGCAGCGCGCCGTCGACGGTGACGGCCATGGTCTTGAACGGACGCAGCGAGAGCGTCTGAGTGGCCAGCACGTGTTCGACCTCGCTCGTGCCGATTCCCATTGCCAGCGCCCCGAATGCGCCGTGCGTGGAGGTGTGGCTGTCTCCGCACACCACGGTCATCCCGGGCTGCGTCAGGCCAAGCTGCGGGCCGACGACGTGCACGATGCCCTGGTCCAGATCGCCCATCGGGTGCAGCCGAACGCCGAATTCGGTGCAGTTGCGCCGCAACGTCTCGACCTGGGTTCGCGAGATCGGGTCGGTGATCGAGTCGATGGCCGCGCTGCCGCCCGCCGACCACCCCGAAGTCGGGACATTGTGGTCTTCGGTCGCAATCGTAAGGTCGGGCCTGCGCACGGGCCGCCCGGCCGCGCGCAGGCCGTCGAAAGCCTGGGGGCTGGTCACCTCGTGCACCAGGTGCAGGTCGATGTAGATGAGGTCGGGCTCGCGGCCTTCCCCGCTGCCCTGGCCTTCCGCCACGACGTGCGCGTCCCACACCTTCTGCGCCAGTGTGCGCGGTCGCTCGGTCATCGTCGATCACCCATCTCTTGTAGTGACGTCGGTTTTGCTGGTGTCTCATTATTCGAGACGCTAGTATCGCTGTATGAGACAGCATAGCGGCATCGGTGTCCTGGACAAAGCAGTGTTGGTCCTCCGGACGGTCGCCGAGCAGCCGTGCAGCCTGAATGAACTGTGTGTCCGCACGGGACTGCCTCGCGCCACCGCGCACCGCCTCGCGGTCGGACTGGAAGTGCACCGGCTGCTCACCCGCGACAGCGAAGGCTCCTGGCGTCCGGGCCCCGCCTTGCCGGAATTGGCGGCCGGGGCCAGGGACAGTCTCCTGGACGCCGCGGCGGGCATCCTGCCGAAGCTGCGCGATGTCACCGGCGAGAGCATCCAGCTGTACCGCAGGGAGGGCACTGCGCGGCTATGCGTGGCCACCGCCGAGCCCCCGGCCGGGCTGCGCGACACGGTGCTGGTCGGGGCCCGGCTGCCAATGACCGCGGGCTCCGGCGCGAAGGTGCTGTTGGCGTGGGCCGATTCCCACGTGCAGTCGCTGCTGCTTCCGGATGCCTCGTTCGGCGAGCGCACGCTGGCGGAGGTGCGCAAGCGCGGCTGGGCGCAGAGCGCAGGCGAGCGGTCCGCCGGGGTGGCGAGCGTGTCGGCCCCGGTCCGGGACTCGGCGGGCGAGGTGATCGCGGCGATATCCGTGTCCGGCCCGATCGACCGGATGGGCCGCAGGCCCGGCGCCCGCTGGGCCGCCGACCTCGTCTCCGCCGCCGAAGCCCTCCACAAGCGCCTGTAGCCGGACGGCCTTGCACCCGTAGCGCGCGTCT
>JABFVX010000287.1 GCA_013362555.1 Mycobacteriaceae bacterium | reverse complement strand
GGTCACCTCGAGTTACACCGGCCAGGGCAAGGAATCGACGTCGGCCACCGAGAGCCGCAAACATGCGACCAGCCTGACGCAGAAGGCGTCCACTCGCTCCAAGCAGGAGCACAAGGTCACCATCACCACCACGACCGTGACGGGCACCGAGCAGAGCACCACCCGGTCGCTCAAGAATCCCAGCGAACTCAACGCCATGCGGATCGACTACTTCAGCATGATGCGCAAATGGCAGGTCCGGTTGTACCGCTTCGGATTACGGCAGACCTACGACATCGTGCTGCCGGAGCCCGCCGCCTCGCTGCGCGCCGCGTACGTCGAACTCGCGGCGCTGAAGGCCCAGTTGGCGCCGTTCGTCTTCACGCTGCCGGTCAGCGACATCACCCCCGATGTGCGCGTCGAAGACCCGGAGCCGCCGGTCACCCATCCGCCGACGCCCAAGAATCCGCACTACCTGGTGCTGGCCGAGCGGTTCCACGTGCCCCCGCCGGAGCCGCCGCCGCAGCCGGAACTGCCGCTGCGCGTGGTTCCCGAACAGTCGACCGCGGGCGCGGGCCGCTCCGGCGGCAAGGCGACAGTGAATGTGCCCGGGGGATACGAAATCAAGTCGATAGTCATGAACGGCCACATGACCAGCACGACCAGCTTGAAGGGCCGGTTCACCGTCGAGGGCACCACCATCGCGTTCGACCCTACGGACTACAAGGAGTACCACGACGTCTATCTGGTCACGCCCACCGGCGCACTGTTCATGGCGGGCAGCACCGGCGTCCAGCCGATCGTGCTGGTCTTCGAGGACATCGCCACGGCGACACTGGAATTCACCGTTCACTGCGTGCCTACCGCGGCAGCCATGGCACAGTGGCGCGCCGACGTGTGGAACAGCTTCTACAACTCGCTCCAGACCCAGTACTACGCGCAGCAGCAGGACATCGCAGGCAAGATCGCCGCGCTGGAGGATCGGCTCGAGCACGTCGACACCCTCACGCTGCGGCGCGAGGAGAACGACGAGGTGATGAAGGGCGTCCTGCGCTACCTGCTCGGCGGGAAGTTTCCGACGATGCCGCCCGAGGTCGTGAAGGAGTTCGTGGACAAGGGCGTCGACGTGTCCCACGGCACGAGCTTCGACAGCGCCGTCATCGGGCCCGACTCCACGCTGTGGAGCGTGGTGCGCGAGTTCGAGAACCACGTCCGTTTCGTCAACCAGGCCATCGAATGGGAGAACGTCACCAGCTTCCTGTACTCCTACTTCTGGGACATTCCCAACAGCTGGGCCTTCATCCGCACGATCCGGCATCCCGACGCCAACCGGCAGGCCTACCTGCGGGCGGGCAGCGCCCGAGTGGTGCTCACCATCCGCAAAGGCTGGGAGACCCGCTGGGCCAACTTCGTCGAGCGCGGCGTCATCGACGACCCGGCTGAGCCGAGCACGCCGTCGCCGTACTGGTCCATCGCACAGGAGATCGCCGCCTACGACGACCGCAACTACCCCGGCATCCCGCCCGCCAACCCCGGGAAAAACGCAGCGCGCATTCAGGATTCGGTGATCACCAACGCCCCGGTGACGGTCGGGCCGAGTTCCGGGCCGGTCAGCATCCAGGTGGAGTCCAGCGCCGGGTTCACCGTCGGCGGCCGCGTCGTGATCGACTCGGTTCGCGACGTCGTGCACGTCCAGGAGGTCCAGACCATCGTCTCGATTCCGATCGACGGAACCCACCTCGTCGTCGCGAAACTCAACTACCAGCACGTAGGCACCGCCGCCGCCCCGTTCCCGGTCGTCCAGCCCGGCGAAAAAGGCGAGCTGATCGCGGAATGGAACGAGTACACCCCGACCTCCGGAACAGACATCGCGGTCAGCAGCAACCTGGGCCAGATCTCCTGAGGAGCGACAGTGGTTGCGACACCGGACGACCCGGTCTACCCGGGCCTGGACATCAACGCGTGGGACGACCGGATGGTGTGGCTGTGGCAGCACTCCAACCTGCGGTTCTGTGGTTTCTATCTGGCGCACGGCCCCGGCGAGAGCCACACCTCCTGGACGACGCACTGGTGGGACATGTGCGATCTCGGCTGGGGCCGTTTCGCCCTGTGGGTGTCGTTCTCGTCCGTCAGCGACCAGCCCGGCGCGGTAGCCAGAGCGATGGCCAATGCCGACGGTGCGCGGCACGGCGCGAAGGCCGCGGGGTTGGCCGCCGCGGCCCGAATGGAGAAGGGCGCGACGATCTATCTCGACATCGAGGAGCCGGCCGTGAGCAGGGGCGCCCGTGACAAGGCGGGCCGGTATGTCCTCGACTGGATGACGGCGGTGCGGGCCGCCGGATACCGGGCGGGAGCCTACCTCAGCTACCTCGACGTCACCGCAAACGGCCTGCTGTCCACGGACTTTCGGTCGCTGAACACCCCCGAGCTGTTCCCGTTCGCCGTCGCGGGCCACACCAGGTCGGACTTCGACCGGGACTCCTTCACACTGCCGCCCGCTCCGCCGCACCGATGGCCGGTGCCGAATACCGATGCCGCGTGGGCCGGCGCGGCGGAAGTCGTCGGCTGCCAGTACGACTGGTACCGGGCAGGCCGCACCGACGCGGCCAAGCCGAAGGAGCGCGCCGTACCCCAGGAGAGCATCGACTGGCCCGACGCCGACGGCAAACGCATCAAAGGCCCCGCCCGCTCGGCGGACTGGGACGCGAGCATCGCGTTCGACCCGACTCACCCGCGGGCCGCCGCGGCCGTCGCCGTCGGCGAGGACGGCGGCGTCTCGGACCGGATCTACCTGTGCATCGTTCGCTCCGGCGGCCTCGAAACCGGCGAGCGCGACCGCACCGGCACAGTCGCGGCGCCGGTGTCGCTCAACCTCGCCCCGGCCGACATCGGGCCGAAACCCGCACCGGAACTCACCGGGTTCGACGCCGCCAACGCGGCCATCGTGTCACGGCGCGCGGGCCACCAGGACCTGTTCGTCGCCGGGCTGGACGGCTTCGTCCGGACCTCGTGGGTGACGCCGCGGGAGAAGCACCCGAAACACCCCTGGCCGCTGAACCCGACCGCGCTGGCCCGCAAAGGCACCGCGCTGGCGGCGGTTTCGCGTTTCACCGACCGCATCGACCTGTTCTACGTCGACCGCACCCACCACCTCGTGCAGCAGTGGTGGCATCCCACCGAGCAGCGCTGGGACCGCCAGCGCCGACTGTTCGCCGCCCCGCTCGCGGCCGGCGGCACCAACATCGCCGCGCTCGCCACCACTCCCGAGCGCCTCGACGTCGGCTGGGTGACATTCGACTACACCCTGCCGCCGAAATCGGGCGGTTGGAACAAGCACTGGCGAGTCGCTCTGGCGATGTGGACCGCAGGGACCGACTGGCGGGTCACCACGCTCGACATCCCGGACGGCGCCGCCGCCGCCAGCGGACTCGCCATGACTGTCGACGACGCCGGAACACTGCACTGCGTGGTCCAGAACCGTACCCGCACCGGGCTCACCCACGCGGTGCAGGTCGAATCGGACTGGGAGCTGCGGTCCGGCCCGGCCCCGCCCCCGAAAGCCTGGTGGACGACCCTGCGGCTCATCCCGATCCACCAGGCCGTCGCCCTGGTCGGCGTCACCAGCGAGGGTGAGCTTGCCTGGTCGTCGTGGGCGGACAATCGCTGGTCCGACACCCGCACCGCACCCGCGCCCTTCTCCACGGGGCGCCCCGTGGAGCTCGCGCTCCGTGGGTCCCACTATGTCGACGTCTTCGGCGTCACCAGCGACGGCGCGCTCGTGCGGCGCACCCTGACGCTGCTCGCCGACGGCTCGATCGGCTACCACTGACACGGAAAACTCCGGAGTGACCCACGCGTTGCATCCAACGCGTGGGTCATTCTCCGGAGGTTGCGCGTCAGTACTCGACGGGTGCATGGCTGGGAGGCGCTTGCCCGGGCGGGGGCGGCCACGACGGCTGGCCGCCCCAGTTCGGGCCTGCCAGGGCGCGCCTGCTGCGGCCGCGCTTCACGCCTACGGTGATCAACACCGCCAGGCCTGCGAACAGCCCCACGAGTCCGACGCCGAGCGCACCGAGGACGCCGCCGACGATTCCGCCGCCCAGCCCGTGCCCGATCGCCACCGTCGCTCCCGGCTCGCCGGCCGTCTCCACCTTGTACTCGCCGGATTTGGGCGCTTCGAACGAGAATTTCGCTTCACCGCTGTGCTTATTGAAGGAGTAGGTGATCTCCGAGGTGTACCGCGTCAACGTGACCCGGGCGCCGTCCGGATCGGTGATCAGCAGCTTGCCGGACGAACCTGTCGCCCCTTCGAGATACACCGTGTACGAGCCGGTCTCGAGCCGCACCGCACCCGCGCCCGGCACGGGCACCCGCTGGAAGTCGTCCACCTTGCTCGACAGCCCGGCGAACGTCGCCACCCCGAGCCCGATCCCGCCGACGATCCCGATGACGATCAGCAGCGCCCCGACGCCGAACCACCAGCCCGGGGGTGTGACCCGAGCGGGCGGCGGCACGGGCGGCATCGCGCCGGGCGCTTGGTACGTCATCGGATCCTCCGCTCCCCGTTCGAGTCCAGCCTAGGGCACCGCCGATCGCCCCGCGGCGGTTCGGGGTTCAGGCCAGGCCATAGCGGGTATAGGTGACGCCGCCGCGAAATGACGCACTGTCCAGCAGCGTCAGCGCGGGCAGTTCCAAGCCCTCGGGAAACAGTCGCCTGCCCCGGCCCTGCACCGCCGGGTAGGTGAAGAGCCGGTATTCGTCCACCAGGCCCGCACCGATCAGGGCATGGCACAGCGTGATGCTGCCGGTCACCACGATGTCGCGCCCGGCCTGTTCCTTCAGCGCGCGGACGGCGGCGACGACGTCGCCCGTCACTATGGTCGAGTTGTCCCAGCCAGGATCGGTCAACGTCGCCGAGACGACGTACTTGCGCACCTGGTTGAGGTAGTCGGCGATGCCGGTCCGGTCGTCGGTCTGCTTTGGCCAAAAGCCGCGAAAGTCGGCGAAAGTCTTGCGGCCGAGCAACAGACCGTCCGCCTCGCTGTCCTGTTTGCGCAGCTCCGCGAGGAGGTCCGCGTTGTCCGCGCCGGCCTGCTCCTGCGGGTTGAACCAGTTCCCGAGCATTTCTACAGCGCCGTCGACAGTGATGTTCTGAGTGATCGCCAGTGTCCGCATATGTCCTCCGCCGGTCTCGATATCGGTCTTCTGTGCAGACGGCTGGTCCGCCGAAAACTCATCGCGACGACAAAGTCCACCGAAAGACCGCTTTGTCGGACGTGACGTCCGCCTTCGGATGGGATAACATACCGCGTATCCGGAATTGATAGCCCCAGCAGGATGACAATGATGTTCTTCCGGACGATCGCGCAGTTCAATCGCAGTATTCCGGGTCCATGACGGACCTGGACTTGGCAGAGAGGACTATCGAGATGACTGAAGACACGAACTCCCGGGCGTCGCTGCGTGAGCAGCAGGTGGCCATGTCCTTGCTTGCCCACGCGGCCCGCGACGACGCCGCGGCGGTCGCACTGTCCCTGCAGGCCATCGGTGACGCGGGCGAAAAGCTCGAGCTCACGCAGGTCATCGCCGCGCTGCTGGTCGAGTTCCAGAAGGGCATCGACGAGGAGTACTGCGAGCAGCTGGCGGACTGGTTTTCGGGCCAGGCCCGCGAGCTCGCGCTGGCCGCGGACTGAGGTCGACTCGGGAGACCGCACACTATCGCCGCTCATCGCGCGTTTGTGGGCAGTTTCGGCAAACAGCGTGCCGTCTCCCGAGCGTGTGCCATCGTGACACGGTGTTGTGGATCGCCTTGCCGTACATGGCGTTCGTCTCGTTCGTCGGCGGGCACGCCTGGCGGTGGCGGCACGATCGCTTCGAATCCGGCATCGCCGGGCGCAACACCAACCGCGTCGGCGTGACACTGCTTCGCGTCGGCCTGGCGAGCGTGCTCTGCGCCCGGATCGGCGCGATGTTCGGTGCCGACCCCGGATCCGACGGCTTGCCCACCTGGGTGCTCGTCGTGCAAGGATTCGCCATTCCGATCGCGATGCTCGGTGTGGCGCTGGTCTTCGTCCCCGAACTGCTCAACGGCACGCGCCGCCGCCACATCACGCCGATCGACCGCGCCACTTTCCCGCTGCTCGGCGTCGCCGTGCTGTCCGCAATGTTCGTCCTGTCCGACCCGCTCTCCGCGACACGCGGAAGCCGTGCCGCGGAAACGCTGTTCATGTGGTTTCGCAGCCTGTTCAGCCTGCATCCGCAGGCCGAGGCCATGAGCCATGCCCCGCTGGTCTATCAGGCCCGGGGGCTCGTCGTGCTCGCCATCCTCGGCCTGTGGCCCTACACCCGGCTCGCCGGGCTCTTCCTGCAACCCTTCCTGCACTGGTGCGCCGCCGGAATCGCGGCACTGCGCAGGTCGACCCGTGAGTTGCGTTGACAGTCACCAACTTTCCGGAACGACCCATGGATTGCGCCTGACGCACGTCACGGGTCGTTCCGGAAAGGGCGGGCATTTCGGGCGGCGCCGCGGTGGGCGGGCACCGACGCCGGGTCGGCCGGCCACGCGTGTTTGGGATAACGGCCGCGGAGGTCGGCGCGCACCTGCGGCCAGCCCGTTCGCCAGAACGAGCTCAGGTCGGCCGTGACAGCGACCGGGCGGCGCGCGGGCGACAGCAAATGCAGCAGCACCGGCACCCGGCCATCGGCAAGGCGCGGCGTCTGCGCCCACCCGAAGGTCTCCTGCACCGCCACCGCGAGAACGGGCGGATCGGCGCTGTAGTCGACGCGGACGCGGCTGCCCGAAGGGACCGCCAGCCGCTCGGGGGCGAGCTCGTCGATGCGGCTCGCCGCCTGCCACGGCAGCAGCCTGCGCAACGCCGCTCCCACGTCGACGCGTTCGAGGTCCGCACGGTGGGCGGCCGCCGCAAGCTCGGGGCCGAGCCAGCCGTCCAGGTCCGCCATCAACACGTCGTCCTCGACCGACGGCCACGGCGCTCCCAGCGTTCGGTGCAGGAACGCCAGCCGGTCGCGCAGTGAGCGCGCGTCATCGTCCCAGTGCAGCAGTGCGAGCCCGCACTCGCGCAGCCCGCGTCGGAGCGCGCGGTCCACCGAGACGCGGTCCGGTTTCGGAATCGGCTCGGCGGACAACGTGATCGCGCCGAGCATGTGCCGCCGCCGGGCGACCACGTCGCCGTCGACCCAGTCGACCTCGGCAACGGTCTCCAGCATTGCGGCCCCGGCGCGGCGGGCGAGATCCACGACGGCGGCCGCGGCCAGCCGGATCCGGCCCGCGGGACGCCCCATGTCGCGTTCGCCCACCTCCACCGCCTACC
>JABFVX010000510.1 GCA_013362555.1 Mycobacteriaceae bacterium | reverse complement strand
ATGGGTCATTCAGGAGGCAGGAGGTCGGTCAGAGCCGCTCGATGATCGTGACGTTGGCGGTGCCGCCGCCTTCGCACATGGTCTGGAGGGCGTAGCGGCCGCCGCGGCGTTCCAGCTCGTGCAGCAGGGTGGTGAACAGCTTTGCTCCGGTCGCGCCGATGGGGTGGCCCAGCGCGATGCCGCCGCCGTTCACGTTGACCTTCGCCGGGTCGGCGCCGGTCTCGGCGATCCACGCCAACACCACGCTGGCGAAGGCTTCGTTGCATTCGAACAGGTCGATGTCGTCGATGGTCAGGCCGGTCTTCTCCAGTGCGTACCGGGTGGCCGGGATCGGGCCGGTGAGCATCCACACCGGGTCGGCCGCGCGCACCGAGATGTGGTGGATGCGCGCCTTCGGCGTCAGGCCGTGTTCCGACACGAAGCGCTCCGAGCCGACCAGCACCGCGCTCGCGCCGTCGCAGATCTGGCTGGCCACCGCGGCGGTGATGCGGGACCCCTCGCTGAGCGGATTGAGCGTCGCCATTTTCGCCAATGACGTTCCGCGCCGAGGACATTCATCCACGGTAGCCGCGCCCAGCGGCGCCAGCTCTGCCTCGAACCGGCCGGAATCGATGGCAGCCAAGGCCCGTTCGTGGCTCCGCAGCGCCCAGCGCTCCATGTCCTCGCGTGAGATCTTCCATTTCTCCGCGATCATGTCCGCGCTGCGGAACTGCGAAACCTCCACTGTGCCATAGCGCTTGCGCCAGCCCTCCGAGCCGGAGAACGGATCCTCGATGCCGTACTCCCGGCCCGCGAGCATCGCCGCGCTGATCGGGATCTGGCTCATGTTCTGCACGCCGGACGCCACGACGGCCTCGGCCGTGCCCGACAGCACCGCCTGTGCGGCGAAGTGGATGGCCTGCTGGCTCGATCCGCACTGCCGGTCCACGGTCACCCCCGGCACGTGCTCCGGCAGGCCCGCGGCCAGCCAGCTGGTGCGGGCGATGTTGCCGGACTGCGACCCGATGGTGTCGCAGCAACCCATGATGACGTCGTCGACCAGGTCCGGGTCTACCCCGGTGCGCTCCACCAGCGCGGTCAGCACGTGCGCGCCGAGGTCCGCCGAGTGCACCCCGCTCAGGCCGCCGCCCCGTTTGCCGACCGGGGTGCGGACTGCGTCGATTATGAAGGCCTCAGCCATGTTTCAACTCCTTGATAGCGCTCGCGCTAGTGGTCGGTGGCGATACCGTCGAGCAGGATGCCGAGGTACTGGCGGGAGATGTCGTCGGCGGTGATCGGCCCGCCCGGGCCGTACCACCGCACCGCGACCCACACGGTGTCGCGCACGAACCGGAAGGTCAGCTCTACGTCCAGGTCCGGGCGGAACGCGCCCGCCTCGACGCCCTCGGTGAGGATGCCGGTGAGGATGGCGTGGTACTCGGCGTTGAGGTCCTCGATGTAGTCGAACCGCGGCATCGCGGCCAGCGTCTTGGCCTCGGACTGGTAGATCGCCACCGCGTCGTGGTGTTTGTGGATCGACTCGAACGAGGCCACCACGATGGCCTCCAGCGTGGCGCGCGGATCGAGCTGCTGCGCCACGATCTCGCGATAGCGGCCGAACAGGTCGTCCAGGAACTCGTGCAGGATCTCGTCCACCATCGTCTCCTTGGAGTCGAAGTGGTGGTAGAGGCTGCCGGACAGGATGCCCGCGGCATCGGCGATGTCGCGCACTGTCGTCGCCTTGTAGCCGCGCTCGGCGAACAGCCGCCGGGCCAGCTCGAGCAGCTCGGCTCGGCGGGAGCCGGGCGAGGCCGAGCCTGCGGCGCTCCTCGGGTTGCGGGCTGCGTTCAACGGTTGCCACTCCTCACGGGATCACTGGGTTCAGGGGTGCTGGCTGCTCACCGACACGACCTCGCCGGTGAGGTACGAGGCATAGTCACTGGCCAGGAACACGATGACATTAGCCACTTCCCACGGCTCGGCGGCGCGGCCGAACACCTCGCGCCGCGACAGTTCGGCCAGAAGTTCGTCGCTGGTCACCTTGGCCAGGAAAGGATGCATGGCGATGCTCGGCGCCACCGCGTTGACCCGGACGCCGTGCTGGGCCACGTCGACCGCAGCGCACCGGGTCAGCGCCATCACGCCGGCTTTGGCCGCCGCGTAGTGCGCCTGCTCGGCCTGGGCCCGCCAGCCGATCACCGAGGCGTTGTTGACCACCGCGCCGCCGCCGCCCTGGGCGATGAACTGCCGCACCGCCGCTCGGGTGGCGCGGAAGGTGCCGTTGAGGGTCACGTCCAGCACCCGCGACCACTCCTCGTCGGTCAGGTCGACGATGGACTTGCTGCCGCCCAGGCCCGCGTTGTTGACCATTACGTCGATCCGGCCGTATCGCGCGGCGGCCCCGTCGACCAGCGCCTGCACCTGGGCTTCGTCGGTCACGTCGCACACCAGCGAGTGCACCCGGTCGCCGTGGTCGGCCGCGAGCTCTTCCGCCTTCTCCCCCAGCCTGCGCTCGTGCCAGTCCGAGACGACCACGCGCGCACCCTCTTCCAGGCAGCGCCGCGCCGTTGCCGAGCCGATCCCGGTGCCGGCCGCCGCGGTCACCACGACCACCTTCTCGGCCAGCAGATCCTTCCCCTGGGGATAGTTCGGAACCACGGTCACTGGCGTGCCTCTTTCTGTGATGGGTGCGGACGCGTCACGGGCGGGCTTCGCGGGGAAGGCCGAGAACGCGTTCGGAGATGACATTGCGCTGGATTTCGTTGGACCCGCCGTAGATCGTGTCGGCGCGGGTGAACAGGAACAGCCGCTGCCAGTCGTCGAGGTCCGGCTCGGCGACGAGGGACGCGGCGCCGCGCACGGTCATGGCCAGCTCGCCCAGGCTGCGGTGCCAGTTGGCCCACAGCAGCTTCGCCACCTCGGCCGTGCCGACGTCGCTTGCGCCGAGGGTGCGCAGCGCGTGCGCACGCATCACGTCGAGCTCCACCCAGGCGCGGGCGATGGCGTCGCGGACCGCGGGGGCGTCGGCCGCGCCGGTGTCCAGAGCCAAGTCGGTGAGCGTCTGCAACTCCCGGCGGAAGCCCAGCTGCTGGCCGAGGGTCGACACGCCGCGCTCGAACCCGAGCGTGGCCATGGCGACCTTCCAACCGTCGCCGGGCGCCCCGACGATGTTCGAGGCCGCGGTGCGCGCTCCGGTGAAGAAGACTTCGTTGAATTCCGAACCGCCGGTGAGCTGTTCGATGGGGCGCACTTCCACGCCCGGCTGCTTCATCGGAACCAGCAGATACGACAGACCTCGGTGCCGCTGGGATCCCGGCTCGGTGCGCGCCACCACGAAACACCAGTCCGACAGGTGCGCCAGCGAGGTCCACACCTTTTGGCCCGTGATGACCCACTCGTCCCCGTCGAGCACCGCCGAGGTCGACACTGCCGCCAAATCCGAGCCCGCGCCGGGCTCGGAATAGCCCTGGCACCACAGCTCGTGCACCTCGCGGATGGCGGGCAGGAAGCGCGCTTGCTGCTGCGGGGTGCCGAGGGCGATGAGCGTCGGCCCGAGCAGCTCCACGCCGAGGTGGCCGACCTTCGCCGGGGCCTGCGCGCGGGCGTACTCCTCGTGGAAGATCACCTGCTGCTCCAGGCTCGCGCCGAGCCCGCCGTGCGCCACCGGCCATCCGATGCAGTTCCAGCCGGAGTCGGCGAGGTGGCGCTCCCACTGCATCCGCTCGTCGAAGGCCTCGTGCTCCCGGCCCGGGCCGCCGAGGCCCCGCAGGCCCGCGAAGCGCCCGCTGCCCAGGCTGTCCTCCAACCAGGCCCGGACCTGCGCCCGAAAGGCGTCACCGCCGGTAGCGGAGCCCGCGGAGCTCCCCGTCGCCTCTGTCATGACCCGACTCTACCAAGCACTTGCTAGGTTAGTGAAGCACCTCGCCTGAATGACCTATGACGTGCGTCCAGTGCACTTCACGGGTCGTTCTGGACAAAGATGAAGGGGTGATCGAGATTTTCGATGAGGGGTTTGCGGCCGATCCGTGGCCGGTGTTGGCCGAACTGCGCGACGACGGCGGGGTGCACCGGGTGCGCACGCCCGACGGGCCGGGAGCCTGGCTGGTGACGCGCTACCACGACGTCCGGGCCGGGTTGCTGGACACCCGGCTCACCACCGACATCCGCCGGGCCGCGGGCAAGGACTACCGCGGCTTCGGCGTGCCGCCCGCATTCGAGGCGCTGCAAGCAGTCGATGCCGACGACCACGCCCGGCTGCGCGGGTTCGTCGCCGCCGAGATGTCCGCGCGCAGACTCGCCGAATGGGACGACCTCGCCCCGAGCCTGATTCAGGACCACGTAGGTCGGATCCCGCCCGGCCCGCTGGACGTGGTGGCCGACGTCGCCCTCCCGCTGCCCGCGGCGGTGCTCGGGGAACTGCTCGGCCTGCCGGCGTCCGTGCGCGCGGCGCTGCTGTCGTGGGCCGAGTCGACGCTCGCGCCCGACGCCGCTCCGCGCGCCCGCGACACCCTGGCGGCGATGCACGCCGTCGTCACCGCGACCGTCGAGGGCGCCCGCGGCGCCGACACGGTGCTGGGCAGGCTGGTCGAGCACCGCCGCACCGGCCTGCTCACCGCCGACGAACTGTCCGGGCTGCTGTTCTACCTGCTCTTCGTGTGGTACGAGGTGCTCGTCGACCTGCTCGCGGGTTCCGTGCTCACCCTGCTCGCCCACGTCGGCCCGCGCCGGACGAGCCGGAGCGGTCCGGGTTCGGCCACGGTGGACGAACTGCTGCGACTGCTCTCCCCGCAGGTCCTCGCCGGACCGCGGTTCGCCCGGGTCGATCTCGACATCGGCGGGCACGTCGTCCGCACCGGCGAGACGGTGCTGCTGTGCCTGGCGGCGGCCAACCACGACCCGGCCGTGTTCGACGAGCCGGACGCGATGCGGCAGGCCCGCAATCCCAACCCGCACCTCGGCCTCGGCCACGGGGCGGTGTCCTGCCTGGGAAACGCCTTGGTGCACAAGGTCACGGCGGCCTTCCTGGCCGCCTGGTTCGGCCGCTTCCCCGCCACTGCCCTCACCGCCGACCCGGCCGAAATCCGCTGGCGTTCCGGATTCCGCCACCGCGGCCCGCTGACCGTGCCGGTCAAAGCCGCATGAAAACCTCCGCGATGACCGTGACATGCGTCCAACGCACGTCACGGGTCATTCTGGACGTCCGCAGCACATGATTCCACGGAAAAGTGGGGCGAGCGGCCACCACTCGCCCCACCTCCTCCGCCCCCGGCCTCCCGGACCCGATATCGGGCCGCGCTCCCCTGCGCGGAGCTCGTCGGCAGCGACGGCCCCACTTTTCGCAACGGCCACCCGATTGAGGGCGGAATACGCGAAAGTATATGATGCTGAGCACCATCGGTGTCAACTATAGGAGACACGCGGGCATGGCCGACGCCGATCACCCGTTCACCCGGGCCCTCACCGAGCTGATCAACGGACTGCACCCACCCACGGAAAAAGACGGCGACCTGGTGGAAATCACCCACCGCGCACTCGCGGAGGACATCCACCGCGGCACGGGGACCACACTCTCGGCCAATTACCTCTGGAAGCTGCGCACCGGGCAGGCCGTGAACCCGTCGTTCGAGACGCTCGAAACCCTGCGCGCCTACTTCGGTCTCGATAGCCTTGACCCGTTCACCGATCCGCAATTGGCCGCCGCTCGCGGCAGCGAGCTCGCTCTCGTCAACGCACTCAAGGGGAATGTCGACAGTGCTGTCCTGGAAATCGTGCTCCGCGACGGAGTCGACCAGGGCGCGGTGCGCGCCGAGTCGATCCTGGCCATGCTCGACATCGTCCAGCGCATCGAGAGCGAGCGGCGAAGGTCCACCGACGGTGCCTGACTATGCGCATCTCACAGTGGATAGGTAACGGCAACAGGACATCCATGGACCGTCGACGCTTACGACACGAACTGCACCGGCTCGGCATGCCTGCCGAGTTCACCGTGGCCCAACTCGCCGAAGCCCTGGCGCGGACCAGGGCCCGGCCGCTGCGGCTGCGCCCGGAGCCGCTGCCCGCGGACGGCCTCACCGGCGGCCTGCTCGTCACCGACGACGTGGACGTCGTGGTGTACCAGCGCGATACGACCGCACTGCACCAGACCCACATCATCTGCCACGAGTTCGGCCATCTGCTGGCCGGGCACCGCACCGTGGACGTGCGCGGGCCGGAGGCCGTGCGGCTGCTGGCGCCGAACATCGACCCCGCGGTCATCCGCCGCATTCTCGGCCGCACCGACTACGCCAAGCACGAGGAGCAGGAGGCCGAGGACATCGCGGGCGTCCTCATGCGCCGCTACATCGCCGACCAGGCCGAGCACGCCGAGTGGATCGTGCCCGACACGGCCGCGCCCGCCGTGCGCAGGCTGCTCGACACCCTGGGCCCCGGATGAGGCGCGGGCAGCCGACACCCGCCATTTCAGCAGGAGAGCCATGAATTTCGCGTTGGTGTACGGCACCATCGGCGCCTTCGCCCTCGCGGTCTTCTGCTGGCGACTGTGGCTGACCCTGCGCGCGCCGCGGCGGCCCGAGCTGTGGGCGGTCGCGGTCGCGATCCTGTTGTCCGCGGTCGGATTCGAAGCCGCCGTGCCCCGGATCTACACCGCCATCGGCGATGCCGCGGGCGTGCCGAACCTGGCGACCCTGGTCGTGTACGGCGCGATCGCGGGCTCGGTACTGGCCCAGTTGGTCTGGACGACGTTCATGGTGTCGCCGGGCGACGTGCCGCTCAGCACCGCGGTGGCGGGCAGCGCCCGCCGCACGCTGCAGGTCGGCGCGGCCGCGCTCACCGTCATGACGGCGCTGTTCGCGCTCGCGCCGGTGCACGACCGCACGCACGCCACCGATTTCGACTACCACTATTCGACGACCGTGCTGGTGGACCTTTTCCTGGCCGTGTATCTGGCGGTGTACACGGTGGCGCTGGCCTGGATCATCCGACTGTGCCGGGTGTGGCTGCCACAGGTCCGCGGCGCCGGACAGGCGTGGCTGCGGCGCGGGCTGCGGCTGCTGGGCATCGGCTCGGTCATCGCGCTCGGCTACAGCGCGGGCAAGGTGATCGCCGTCGTGGGCGCGTGGTTCGGAGCCGACTTCTACGACCTCAACGTCTCGGTCGCCCCCGCGTTCGCCAGCCTCGGCGCGTCGGTGATGCTGGTCGGCTACCTCTTCCCTTCGTTCGTGCCGCGCATCGCGGCCGCGGGCAACCGCATCCGCGCCACCCGGCGGCTGCGGCCGCTGTGGCGCGCGCTGCGCGACATCGCGCCGGAATTGGCCGCGCCCGCCCGCAGGCGGCCCGGCCACC
>JABFVX010000191.1 GCA_013362555.1 Mycobacteriaceae bacterium | reverse complement strand
TTCCCGTTCGTGCGCGGCCGCGAAGCCGACCGCGACGTGCTGCGCGGTTGGCATGTGGCGGCCGACGTCGCCGCGCGCACCGGCGCCGCGGCGAACAACGAGATCCTGACCGGCCTGGAGAGCGGCGTCACCGCGGTTCGCCTGGTCGTGGGCGCCGCGGGCCTGCCCGCGAACGAGATCCCGGCCGCCCTGTCGGGCGTGCTTCTCGAGCTCGCGCCGGTGGCACTGGCTGCGGGCCCGGACACCGAGGCAGCCGCCGAACGGCTGCTGGCGGTCCTGGACGCCTACCGGTGCGAGGACCGCGGCGCGATCACCGCGTCCTTCGGCGCGGCCCCGCTCACGGCCGCATTCACCCATCGCCAGGACATAGGGATGGACGCGGCGGTGGGGCTGGCAGGGCGGGCGGCTGCACGCAGCGAATCGATTCGGGCGATCACCGTGGACGGCACGGTGTTCCACAACGCCGGGGCTTCCGACACCGAAGAGCTCGGTGCGGCGGTCGCGGCCGGGCTCGAATACCTGCGGGCGCTCACCGCCTCGGGGCTGAGTGTCGAATCGGCGCTCGGGCAGATCGAGTTCCGGCTCGCCGCCACGGTCGACCAGTTCCAGACGATTGCGAAATTCCGTGCCGCGCGGCAGTTGTGGGCGCGGGTCGCGCAGGTGTGCGGGGCGCCGGAGGCAGGCGCGGCTCCGCAGCACGCGGTCACCTCGGCGGCCATGCTGACCCGGCGCGACCCCTGGGTGAACCTGCTGCGCGAGACTGTCGCGGTGTTCGCGGCGGGTGTGGGCGGGGCGGACTCGATCACCGTCTTGCCGTTCGACACCGCACTGGCCCCGGGAGCGCTCGGGGTGTCGAGCTCGTTCTCGGCCCGGATGGCGCGCAACATCCAGCTGCTGCTGCTGGAGGAATCCCACTTGGGACGGGTTGTCGACCCGGCAGGTGGGTCCTGGTACGCGGAGGACCTCACCGCTGGGATCGCCGAGACCGCATGGGCTTTCGTGCAGGACATCGAGCGCGCGGGCGGGTACGCCGCGGCGCTGGAGTCGGGACTGGTCCACACGCGGATCGCGGCCACCCGCCAGGCCCGCGAAGCCGACATCGCACACCGGCGCACGGCGGTGACCGGTGTGAACGAATTCCCGGACCTGACCGAGAAACCCGCAGCCGCCGCGCCGGACGGCGACGTGGCGCACTACGCTTCGGCGTTCGAAGCGTTGCGGGACCGGTCGGACGCATTCCTCGCGGCCGCGGGGGAGCGGCCCAAGGCGCTGCTCGTGCCGCTGGGTACGGTGGCCGAGCACAACGTGCGGGTCGCCTTCGCGGCCAACCTGCTGGCGTCCGGCGGCATCGAGGCGGTGAACCCGGGGCCCCTCCCCGCGGACGCCGTCGCCGCGGCGGCGGCGGAATCCGGTGCGACCCTGGCAGTGCTGTGCGGCAGCGACAAGCGCTACGGCGCCGACGCCGCCCAGGCCGTGGCGGCGCTGCGCGGCGCGGGCGTGGCCCGGGTGCTGCTGGCCGGGCCGGAGAAGGCGGTGGCCGACGTCGCGGGCGACGCGCGGCCGGACGGATTCCTCACCATGCGGGTCGATGCGGTGGCCACCCTGGCCGAGTTGCTGGACACGTTGGGAGCCTGACGATGACGACAAGCGAGATCCAGAACATGGTCGCCAATTTCGCCGACATCCCCCTGGTCGATCCGGCCGCCCCGGAGCCGGGACCGCGACCGCGGTCCGGGCAGGTTCCGGCGTGGTCCACGCCCGAGGGCATCGACGTCGCGCCGCTGTACACGAAGGCGAACCGCGATGCTGTTGCGGCCGAAGGCTATCCGGTCGACAGCGTCCCCGGGTCGGCGCCGTTCCTGCGCGGGCCCTACCCGACGATGTATGTGAACCAGCCGTGGACCGTCCGGCAGTACGCCGGATTCTCCACGGCGGCCGACTCGAACGCCTTCTACCGCCGCAATCTCGCGGCCGGCCAGAAGGGCCTGTCGGTGGCCTTCGACCTGGCCACGCACCGGGGCTACGACTCCGACCATCCGCGGGTGCAGGGCGACGTCGGCATGGCGGGCGTGGCGATCGACTCCATCCTCGACATGCGCCAGCTCTTCGACCACATCCCGCTGGACCAAGTCAGCGTGTCGATGACGATGAACGGCGCCGTGCTGCCGATTCTGGCGCTGTACGTGGTGGCGGCCGAGGAGCAGGGGGTGGAGCCGGAACAGCTGGCCGGGACCATCCAGAACGACATCCTCAAAGAGTTCATGGTCCGCAACACCTACATCTACCCGCCGAAGCCATCGATGCGGATCATCTCCGACATTTTCGCCTACACCAGTGCGAAAATGCCTAAGTTCAACTCGATTTCGATTTCCGGGTACCACATCCAGGAAGCCGGGGCGACCGCGGACCTGGAGCTGGCCTACACGCTGGCCGACGGTGTGGAATACATTCGCGCCGGGCTGGACGCGGGCATGGACATCGACGCGTTCGCCCCGCGGCTGTCGTTCTTCTGGGGCATCGGCATGAACTTCTTCATGGAAGTCGCCAAACTCCGCGCCGGGCGGCTGCTCTGGAGCGAGCTGGTCGCCGAGTTCAACCCGAAGAGCGCGAAATCACTGTCGCTGCGCACGCATTCGCAGACTTCCGGGTGGTCGCTCACCGCACAGGACGTGTTCAACAATGTCGCGCGCACCTGTATCGAGGCGATGGCCGCGACCCAGGGGCACACGCAGTCGCTGCACACGAACGCCCTCGACGAGGCGCTCGCGCTCCCGACCGACTTCTCCGCCCGTATCGCCCGCAACACTCAGCTGCTCTTGCAGCAGGAGTCGGGCACCACGCGCCCGATCGACCCTTGGGGTGGTTCGTATTACGTCGAGTGGCTCACCCACCGGCTGGCGCAGCGCGCCCGCGCGCACATCGCCGAGGTGCAGGCGCACGGCGGCATGGCGCAGGCCATCAACGAGGGCATCCCGAAGCTCCGCATCGAGGAGGCCGCGGCCCGCACCCAGGCCCGCATCGACACCGGCCAGCAGCCGGTGATCGGGGTCAACAAGTACCAGGTCGCCGAAGACCACGAGATCGAGGTGCTCAAGGTCGAGAACTCCCGGGTGCGCGCCGAACAGCTGGAGAAGCTGCGGCAGTTGCGCGCCGAGCGGGACGAGGACGCGACGCAGCGGGCATTGGCCGAATTGTCCAGGGCCGCTTCCAGTTCCGAGGGTGGAATGGGCAATAATCTGCTCGCCCTGGCGATCGACGCGGCGCGCGCCAAGGCGACGGTCGGGGAGATCTCCGACGCGCTGGAGCGGGTGTACGGGCGGCACCAGGCCGAGATTCGTACGCTGTCGGGTGTGTACCGCGACGAGGCAGGCAAGGTGACCAACATCAGCAGGGCGAGCGACCTGATCGACGCGTTCGCCGAGGCCGAGGGCCGCCGTCCGCGCATTCTGGTCGCGAAGATGGGCCAGGACGGGCACGACCGCGGACAGAAGGTGATCGCGACCGCCTTCGCCGACCTCGGCTTCGACGTCGACGTGGGCCCGCTGTTCTCGACCCCGGAGGAGGTCGCGCAGCAGGCCGTCGACAACGACGTGCACATCGTCGGCGCCTCGTCCCTCGCCGCAGGCCACCTCACGCTGGTGCCGGCGCTGCGCCAGGCCCTGGCAGGCTTGGGCAGGCCGGACATCATGGTGATCGCGGGCGGCGTGATCCCGCCCGGCGACTTCGACGAGCTGTACGCCGCCGGCGCGGCGGCGATCTTCGGCCCCGGCACGGTGATCGCCGACGCGGCCATCGAGCTCGTCCGCAAGCTCGGCGCCCAACTCGGCTACACCTTGCCCGAATGAGGGCCAAAGACACCGTCCGGAATGACCCGTGGAGTGCGTTGAACGCACGTCACGGGTCATTCCGGACATGGGAACCGGGGTGGGGGCGGCGTGGGTAGGCCCGACGTCGACGTCGGGGCGCTGGCCGAGGGCGTCCGGGCGAACGAGCGCGCCGGGCTGGCGCGGGCGATCACCTTGGTGGAGTCGGTTCGTGCCGATCATCGTGCGGCTGCGCAGCGACTGCTGTTGGAGCTCACGCCCGCGAGCGGAGGTGCGAATCGCGTTGGCATCACCGGAGTTCCGGGTGTCGGCAAGTCGACCTTCATCGACGCGCTCGGGATGATGCTGATCGAGCGCGGGCATCGGGTGGCGGTGCTGGCCGTCGATCCGTCGTCGACCCGCACGGGCGGTTCCATCCTCGGCGACAAGACTCGGATGGCGCGGCTGTCGGTGCAGCGCAACGCCTATATCCGGCCCTCGCCCACCGCGGGCACGCTCGGCGGGGTCGCCAAGGCGACTCGCGAGACCATCGTGCTGCTGGAGGCGGCGGGTTACGACGTGATCCTGGTGGAGACCGTGGGCGTCGGCCAGTCCGAAGTCACCGTGGCGAACATGGTGGACGTCTTCTGCTTCCTCACCCTGGCCCGCACCGGCGATCAATTGCAGGGCATCAAGAAAGGGGTGTTGGAGCTCGCCGATCTTGTCGCGGTGAACAAGGCCGACGGCGCACACGCCACGGAGGCCAAGGTCGCCGCTCGGGAGCTCACTGCCGCGCTGCGGCTGATCTACCCCCGCGACGTCCTGTGGCGGCCACCGGTTCTCACGATGAGCGGATTGGAAGGCTCCGGCCTGCCGGAGTTCTGGGACACGGTGCTGCGCCACCGCGAAGTCCTCACCGAGGCGGGCGAATTCGCCGAGAAGCGGCGCCGCCAGCAGGTCGACTGGACGTGGACCATGGTGCACGACCAGCTACGGGCCCGGCTCGCCGACAATCCCGCCGTGCGCGCCATCCGCGCAGACGTCGAACACCGCGTCCGCACCGGCGACCTCACCGCCGCGCTGGCCGCCGAAGCCCTTCTCAGTGCTTTCGACGGCCGCTGACCCCCGATTCGAAACCTCCAGAATGACCCGTGACGTGCGTTGGGCGCACGTCACGGGTCATTCTGGAGCCGGGTTAGGCGGCGACGGCGGGTTCCGGGGCGGCGGCGCGCGCCGGGGTGCGGCGGCTGAGCAGGGCGAAGGAGACGATGCCCGCGCCGATGCCGACGCTGCCCGCGACCACGCCCGCGGTGTCGAGTCCCCGGGCGACGTCGGCGGCGGTGACGGCGTCGCCCGCCGCCGAGCGGAAGACCGTGCCGAGCACGGCCACGCCGAGGGCCATGCCGAGCTGGCGGGCCGTGTTGATCGCGCCGGAGGCAGTGCCTGCCTGGTGCGGCGGGACCGCGGCCATGCCGACCGCGGCCAGCACCGGAGCGTTCACGCCGACGCCTACGCCGATCACCACGAAACCGGGGATCAGCGCGGTCCACGTGGACCCGCTGTCGATGAGGGTCGTCAGCAGGGCGCCGGTTCCGATGACCACCAGCCCCGCGCCGATGGTCCAGCGCGGTGCGGCGCTGTGCAGGACGCGGCCGAACGCGCCCGCGACGACGAAGGCGGTCGCGGCGAGCGGCAGCATGGCCAAGCCGGCCCGGATCGGGCTCAACTGCAACTGCTGTTGCAGCCACAGTGAGATCAGCGGGGTGGCGGCGAACGCGGCGAAAGTCTGCCCGGTCGCGCCGAGCACGGTCGCGCCGAAGGTGCGGTTTCCGAGCAGTGCGGGCGGGAACATCGGTGCGGCGCTGCCGGTCTCGATGCGAACGAAGGCCAGGGCGCACACTGCCGCGGTGGTCAGCGCGGCAACGGCCCGCCAATCCGTCCAGCCGTGCTCGCCGCCGCGGATGACGCCGAACGTGACGGCGGTCGCGGCGAGCGCGAAGGCGACCATGCCCG
Source organism: Mycobacteriaceae bacterium (assembly GCA_013362555.1). Taxonomy (GTDB): domain Bacteria; phylum Actinomycetota; class Actinomycetes; order Mycobacteriales; family Mycobacteriaceae; genus JABFVX01. The sequence goes on along the minus strand of JABFVX010000191.1, from coordinate 1,531 downwards.
GCAGATCCACCGAGGTCTCGCGGCGCTGCCGCGAGGCCGGGAACACGACGGCGCTGAGGCTGATGGCGACAGCCGCGATTGGCAGGTTGACGAGGAAGATCCACGGCCAGGACAGGGTGCCGGTGAGCACGCCGCCCAGCACGACGCCGGTTCCCGCGGCCGCGCCTGCCACCGCGCCCCACACCCCGAAGGCGATCCCCCGGTCGCGGCCGCTGTATGTGGTGTGCAGCAGCGACAGTGTCGTGGTGAGCATCGCCGCGCCGCCGATGCCTTGCAGCGCCCGCGCCGCGACGAGTATCGAGATGCTGCCTGCCATTCCGCACATCAGCGACGCGCCCGCGAACACCGCCAATCCGGCGAGGTAGGTGCGTTTGGCGCCGAACCGGTCGGCGACTGCCCCGAACACCAGCAGCAGCGCCGCCAAGGCGAGCGCGTAGCCGTCCATCACCCATTGCAGCCCGGACAGGCCGCCGCCGAGATCTGCGGCGATGTCGGGGAGCGCCACGGTCACGATGGTGACGTCGATGAGCAGCATGAGCGTGCCGAGGCACGTTGCGAACAAGGGGAGCCATTTCCGCATGGGAGCCTCCGCGGTTGGTGCGAACGATTTCGTCACCAAGGGTGCGCGGTGCGGCTATCTGCACATAGCGGATGCCGGCCTTGCGGTACATTCCTCCAATGATTCGGGATGAGGAGTCGGAATCCGCCGACCTCGATGTTCTGGACAAGCAGATCATTCACGCCTTGGTCACCGACGCGCGCGTGTCGTTCGCCGCGCTGGCGGGAATCCTCGAGGTGTCCGAGCAGACTGTGGCCCGCCGCTACCGGTCGCTGCGGCGGCGCGGCATCGTGCACGTGTCGGGGCAGATGAACGCGGTGCCGTTGGGCGTGGCGCGGTGGGTGATCCGGTTGCGCTGCCTGCCGGACCGCGCGATGCAGCTCGCCGAGTCGTTGGCCCGGTTTCCCGACCTGAGCTGGGTTACCTTGCTGTCCACGGGCTCCGAGGTGACCTGCGTGAGCCGCCCGCGCACCGCGGAACGCCGCGACGCGCTGCTGCTGAGTACGCTGCCGCGCGCGAGCCAGGTCACCGGCATGGTGGCGCACGAGGTGATGTGCCATTTCCCGGCCGCCGACGAGTGGCCCCGCTTCGGCGAACTGCTCACCGAGCAGCAGCGCGCCGCACTCGGGCCGCCGCGGCAGCGGCGCGGATTCGCCGCGGACGCCGCGGTCGAACTGACCAGGGAGGACGAGCGGATGCTGTCCATTCTGGCTCGCGACGGCCGCGCGCCCTACGCCCGGATCGCCGCCGCGGTCGGGTGGAGCCCGGCCCGAGTCGCCCGGCGCATGGCTGAGTTGGCGGCGGGTGGAGTGCTGTACTTCGACCTGGATTTCGCCACGACCCGAATGGGTTTCGCGGTCAAGGGCGCGCTGTGGCTGCGCGTGCGTCCGGGCAGCCTGGATGCCGTCGGCCGGGCCATGGCGACCCACCCGGAGATCGCGTTCGTGGCCGCCACCACCGGCCCGACCAACA
>JABFVX010000245.1 GCA_013362555.1 Mycobacteriaceae bacterium | reverse complement strand
GCAAGCCGCGCTCGACGCAGGCCGCGGCGAGCCGGTAGCCGGGGTCGCTCACCGACGGCATGCCTGCGTCGGTGACCAGCAACACCTCTCGACCCTGTTCGAGATCCGCGAGAAGCGCCGGGATGCGGGCGCTCTCGACATGGTCGTAGAAGCTCACCACACGCCCGGAGATCTCGACCTCCAACGCCTTCGCCAGCGACCGGACCCGGCGAGTGTCCTCCGCCGCCACCACGGCGGCCCGGCCCAGCGCCTCCCGCAGCCGCACCGAAGCGTCGCCGACGTCGCCGAGCGGCGTGGCCGCCAGAATCAGCCGTCCCGGGACGGGGTGGGTTTCGCTCACCCGGCTGAGCTTACGATCACTTGGTGAGCTCACCCCTGACCGGTGACATCGAGCGGCTGCCGGGCCGGTCGACCAGCCCGGCGCCGCTGCGGCCACGCCCGGACTTCGGGCCGCTGGACACCGGACGCGGCTGGATGGTCACGCTGTTCCTCACCGCGCTCGCCGCGGCCACCCGCTTCCCGCTGCTGAACTACCCGACCGACGGGCACACCCCGGTATTCGACGAGAAACACTATGTCCCGCAGGCCTGGCAGATGCTCACCAACGGCCTGTGGATCGAGGACAACCCCGGCTATCCGCTGGTGGTGCATCCGCCGGTCGGGAAGATGTTCATCGCGGTCGGCGAGTGGCTGTTCGGCTACAACGGCTGGGGCTGGCGGTTTTCCGCCGCCGTCGCGGGTGTGGTGCTGGTACTGCTGGTCACCCGAATCGTGCGCAGGCTGACCCGCTCCACCATGGTCGGCGCGATCGCCGGGCTGCTGCTGGTGTGCGACGGCGTGACCTTCGTTTCGTCCCGGCTCGGCATGCTCGACATCTTCATGGCCGTGCTGATGGTCGGCGCATTCGGCTGCCTCATCGCGGACCGCGACCAGGTGCGCGAGCGGTTGGCGCGCGCCGACGCCGAAGGCCGTTCCACCGCAACGGCGTTCGGCCCCCGGTTGGGTGTGCGGTGGTGGCGGTTCGGCGCGGGCGTGCTGCTCGGCTTGACCTGCGGCACCAAATGGTCGGGGCTGTTCGTCATCGTGTTCTTCACCGCGATGACCCTCGGTTTCGACGTCGCGGCCCGGCGTGCGTACGGTGTGGCCCGGCCGTGGGCGGGCACGGCTGTGCGCGACCTGGGACCGACGCTGTATGCGACGGTGTTGATCCCGGTCGGGGTGTATTTGGCAACCTACGCAGGCTGGTTCGCCAGCGAGACCGGCGTCGACCGCTATGCCGTCGGCCACCGCGTCGGCACAGGGGGGTTCTGGTCTTTCGTGCCGGACGCGCTGCGGTCGCTGTGGACCTACAGCGACCAGGTGCTCACCTTCCACGAAACCCTCACCAACTCGGCCGGATACCGGCACCCGTGGGAATCCAAGCCTTGGACCTGGCCGATGGGCCTGCGCCCGATGCTGTACTACATCGACGACCAACACGTATCAGGCTGCGGGGCGGCCAAATGCGTCAAGGCCGTGATGCTGCTCGGCACACCGGCGATCTGGTGGCTGGCGTTCCCCGTGCTGGGCTGGGCGCTGTGGCGCACGGCGGTCCGCCGCGACTGGCGCTACGCGGCCCTTCTGGTCGGGTACGGCGCGGCGTTCCTGCCCTGGTTCGGCGAGCTCGACCGCCAGATGTACTACTTCTACGCCGTCCCGCTGGCCCCCTTTCTGGTGATGCTGCTGGCGGTGGTTCTCGGCGACGTGATCGGCCCCGCCGCCGCGACCCCGGAGCGCCGCAAGACCGGACTCCTCGCCGTCTGCATCTACCTGGCAGTGGTAGTCGCGAACTTCATCTGGATCTGGCCCATCCTCACCGCCATGCCCATCTCCCCCGCCATGTGGCAACAGGAACTCTGGCTCCCAAGCTGGAAATAAGCCTGCCCAGAACGACCCAGGAGTGGCGCCTGACGCACGTCACGGGTCGTGCTGGAGGTGGGGGACCCGAAGTCAGGCGGAAATGAGGGCTTCCGAGGACCAGCGGGTCTCGCCTGCGAGGGTGGCATGCGACGCGGCGACAGGGTTGGCGAACCAACCCGCGGAGTCGATTGGGCGGCTGCGGATTTCGCGGACGGCCGGGAACAGGAGCGTGAGTTCGGCGTCCACCGCGGCGGATTGGCGAGCCAGCGTGGGAAGCGCGTCGGCGACCGTGATGCGGCCCTCCGCCATGACCGAGTCCGAGGCCCGCCGGTCTGCCTGGCGCAGCCGCTCGCCCACCCGCACCGCGAAGCCGTAGAGGAACGCGCGCCGAAACGCCGTCGACGACGGACTGGTGCGATGTCTGCTCGCCTCCCGCATCGCCCGGCTCGCCTGCGCCGAGAGCGACGCGTACAACAACTCCACCTGGGCCAACGCCAGCGGCGTGCCGACGGTGGTCGCCATGGCCAGCTTGCTGAACCAGACCGTGCGCACGCCGTTGGCGCGGCCGATCTCCGAGAGCAGCTGCGCCTTCTCCTTCAAATACGGGTTGTCGAGGTGCACCCGCCGCGACTGCACCTCGATGCGAAGCTGCCCGCGGGTGTGGGCGCGGGTCACGGCAACGCCGAGCGCGTGTGAGCTCAGGAGCTCCTGCGCCTTTGCCGTGAGCGTCTCCGCCTCTTCCGGATAGTCGCTGCGCTCGGCTTTGGCCAACAGCCCCCGCACCCGGCCCGCGACCTGCGCGTCGACGCGCGCGGCCCAGACCTGCTCGGCTTCCGCACGGCGGCGGGGCCAGCGCGACGGCGGCGCACACTCGGCGGGCAGCCGCGGCAGATGCCGCCACAGATAACTGAGAGCGGTGCGGTGCAGCGGGCCCGACTCGGCGGGCGTGTCGACGCCGGGCATCGCGGCGATCGACGTCAGTTGCTCGCACCACGCCCGCGACGCCCGCGCCGGGGCGTGCGAAAGGCGCGCATCGTGGAGGATCGCCCAGACGGCGAGGCGGGCCTCGGGTGCGCTCAGCGACCTGCGTGTGATGTGCAGCAAGTCGGCGGGCTGCCACCCCCGTTCATATGCTCCGTGCAGCGCGGACAGAACCGCCGCGCCGTCGGATACACCCTGTGATCGAACTTGCGTTCTATCGGCCATAGCGATCATTCTGCCGGCCGCCACCGACAAAAGTCAGCAGGTTTTCGAAAAAATGTTCGCATGTCTTTTTCGGAACAGCGAACTTGCGGCTACTCCTCCGGCTCGACGTAGCGGGGAAACACCGGACTCGGGGCGGGCAGGGGGCTGCCCGGCGGGAGCGGAGTGTGGACGTGGGCGAAGGTGCGCTCGTCGTCCGGGACGCCGAGCAGGTCGAGGATCTTGGCGGCCGACGCGGGCATCACCGGCTGCACCAGGATGCCGACGACCCGCAGCACACCGAGCGTCACATACAGCACTGTCGCCATGCGGTCCGGGTCCGTCTTGCGCAACACCCACGGCTGCTGCGCTGAGAAGTACTTGTTCGTCTCGCCCAGCGTCAGCCAGATCGCCTCCAGCGCGAGATGCGGCTGCTGCGCGTCGAATTCGGCGCGGCAGCGCTGCACGAGCCCGCAGGCGCGGAACAGCAGCTGCTTGTCGTCGTCGGTGTAGTCCCCTGGGGCCGGGACCGCGCCCGCGCAGTTCTTCGCCACCATGGTCAGCGAGCGCTGCACCAGATTGCCGAGCTCGTTGGCCAAATCCGCGTTGATGCGGCCGACGATGGCCTCGTGACTGTAGCTGCCGTCCTGGCCGAAGGAGATCTCCCGGAGCAGGAAGTACCGCACCGCGTCCAGTCCGTAGGCGCTCACCAGGCCCAGCGGGTCGACCACGTTGCCGACCGACTTGGACATCTTCTCGCCCTTGTTGTTGACGAAGCCGTGCACGAAAACCCGCTTGGGCAGCTCGATTCCGGCCGACATCAGGAACGCGGGCCAGTACACCGTGTGGAACCGCGTGATGTCCTTGCCGATGACGTGCAGATCGGCAGGCCAGAAACTTTGGAACGCAACAGATTCGACATCCGGGAAACCCACGCCGGTGAGATAGTTGGTGAGCGCGTCGACCCACACGTACATCACGTGGTCGGGGTCGCCGGGCACCGGCACGCCCCAGTCGAACGTGGTGCGGGAGATGGACAGGTCTTTCAGCCCGCTCTTGACGAAACTGACGATCTCGTTGCGCCGGGTGGCAGGCCCGATGAATTCCGGCCGCTCGTCGTAGAGCGCCAGCAGCCGGTCCTGGTAGGCGGACAGCCGGAAGGTGTAGTTCGCTTCCTCGGTCCACTCGACCGGCGTGCCGGTCTCGGTGGCGACCCGCGCGCCGTCGGGCTGCACAGTGGTCTCGGCCTCGGTGTAGAAGGCCTCGTCGCGCACGGAGTACCAGCCGGAGTAGGCGTCGAGATAGATGTCGCCGTTGGCCTTCATCCGTTCCCAGATCGCCTTGCTCGCCGTGTAGTGGTCGGCGTCGCTGGTGCGGATGAAGCGGTCGTAGGAGATGCCGAGGGCGTCGTCGAGCGCCTGGAAGACGTCGGAGTTGCGCTCCGCCAGTTCGGCCGCGGTCAGTCCTTCGGCGCGCGCCGCCTGCTGCATCTTCTGGCCGTGCACGTCGGTGCCGGTCAGGAAGAACACGTCGTAGCCGTCGAGGCGTTTGAAGCGGGCGAGTGCATCGGTGGCGATGTACTCGTACGCGTGCCCGACGTGCGGTTTCCCGTTCGGGTACGCGATCGCCGTCGTGACGTAGAAGGCAGGTCGGTCAGGTGCGCTCATAGTGCCTCTACCCTAGGGCCTCTCACAAACCGACCTCCAGAACGACCCATGAAGTGCGTCCAACGCAATTCATGGGTCATTCAGGAAGTTCTATAGGCTCGGCTGCGTGGTTAGCGAGAGTCCTACCCCGCGCGGAGGCCGCGACCGGCCCGCACCCGACCGTCCCGAGCCGCTGTCGCCGCTGGTGGACGCGCACACGCACCTCGACGCCTGCGGTGCGACGGACGCCGACGGGGTGCGGGCCGCACTCGACCGCGCCGCCTCGGTCGGGGTCGGCCGGGTGGTGACGGTGGCCGACGATCTCGCCGCGGCCCGCTTCGCGGTCCAGGCCGCACACTGGGACGACCGGGTCTATGCCGCCGTCGCCCTGCACCCGACCCGAGCAGGCGCCCTGGACGCCGACGCCCGCACGGAGCTGGAGAAGCTCGCCGCGGATCCCCGCGTGGTGGCGGTGGGCGAAACCGGCCTCGACTACTACTGGCTGGACCGCCTCGACGGCTGCGCCGACGTCGAGAGCCAGGCCGAGTCGTTCCGCTGGCACATCGACTTGGCCAAGCGCCTCGGCAAGCCGCTGATGATCCACAACCGCGACGCCGACCACGACCTGCTCGCGGTGCTGCTCGACGAGGGCGCACCGGAGACGGTCATCTTCCACTGCTTCTCCTCCGACGCCACAATGGCCCAGCAGTGCGCGGACGAAGGCTATTACCTTTCGTTCTCCGGCACCGTCAGCTTCCGCAACGCCCACGACCTGCACGAGGCCGCGAAACTCGTCCCCGCCGAGCTCATCCTGGTGGAGACCGACGCGCCGTTCCTCACCCCGCACCCATTCCGCGGCGCCCCGAACGAGCCCTACTGTCTCCCTTACACCGTCCGCGCCCTGGCCGCGCTGCGCGAGTGCCCCGCGGAAACCCTCGCAGCTGTCACCACTGCCAACGCCGAACGCGTCTACACCATCTAGACCCCTCCAGAATGACCCGCGGTGTGCGGTAGACGCACGTCACGGGTCATTCTGGAGGGTTTGTGCGGTCAGCGCATTCCGAGGCGGGACGTGCAGGCAGGCCACGCGCCCCAGCCTTGGCGGGTCTGCGTGACCTGGGCGATGGCGATCTGTTCGGCGCGGGTGGCGAGGTCGGGACGCGCGGCGTAGCGCAGGCCGCCCTGGCGGGACCACGTGTTGAGGTCGAACTGGAGGCCGCCGTAGAAGCCGTTGCCGGTGTTGGTGGCCCAGTTGCCGTGCGACTCGCACTTGGCCAGCGCGTCCCAGGTTGCCGAGTTGCGCACCGAGGGCACCTCGGTGCCGGGCTTGCTGCCCTTGCGGACCACCCCGGGCTTGGCCGGGTTGATGACCTTGGACCGGACTTGCGCCCGGCCGCGCTCGCGGCCGTTGACGAGCTTCACCGCGAAGGTCGCCATCTGCACGCCCGGGGCGCCGGTGGACACTCGGACCTGCCGGTCCTTGTTCATCGACGGATCGAGCTGGACGGTGTCGTCGGGCGGCAGCGGCATCAGCATCGACTGCTCGACGAGGATGCCGCGCTCGACGGTGATCGTCATGCCGTCCGTCACCGCGGTGTCCGCGGCCGGGGTGACCACGTCGGCCTGCCCGACGGGCACGCCCGCGACGGCGAGCAGCGCGCCGACGTCCGGTGCGGCCAGCCGGATGTCCACCGCGGGGTTGCCGCCGTCGGCGATGCGCACGGCATGCGGGCTCATCACGTTCACCACCCCGCCGAGCAGCGGCAGCCGCGCCGCTCGGTCCGGGACGTACGCCTCGGCGGGAATCTTCTGCTCGGCCAGCAGCTGCGCCACGGTGGTGCCGGTGGTCCACACCGTCTGCGCCTGGCCGTCCACGGTGACCAGCACCTGCCGCGCCCGGTTCAGGGTGATGGACGCGCCGTCGCGGATCTTCGCGTCGGTACCGGGGTGCACCTGGTCGCGGGTGTCGGGGTGATACCCGAGCTGGCGCAGCACCGTTCCGGCCGTCGCCGCCATCGTCGCGAGCGTGCGCGGCTGCCCGTCGACGGTGACGGTCACGGTCTTGTGCGAGCGAATGGCGACCAGCGCGCCCGACACCAATGCCAGCAGCAGCGCCGACACGGCCACGCACAGAAGCGGAGACCGCGCCGTATTCACCTGTCTCGCAAGGTGGGGCAGGGTCGAAACACGCATCGATCGGCAGGGTATCGACGCTCCCCCGTCCCGCGCAACCGCCGGGGCCCCTGCTCACTCCCGCACCGTGGCCGCGCGGGCTGCACTCGGGAGCCGCGAGTCGAGGCAATACGATCTCCCGCATGTCCGCCGATTCCGACACGTCCGCCCGGTTGCTCGGCCCTGCCGAGGTGCGGGCGCTGGCCGAGAAGCTCGGGGTGCGGCCGACCAAGACCTTGGGCCAGAACTTCGTCCACGACGCCAACACCGTGCGGCGGATCGTGGCGGAGGCGGGAGTCGGCGCGGCGGACACCGTGCTGGAAGTGGGTCCGGGACTCGGGTCTCTGACGCTGGCGCTGCTCGACGCGGCGGGCGCGGTGATCGCGGTGGAAATCGACCCGGTGTTGGCGCGCAGGCTCCCGCACACCGTCGCCGACCGAGCGCCTGCGCTGGCCGACCGGCTCACCGTGGTGACCGCCGACGCCCTGCGGGTGCGCGCCGCCGATCTGCCCGCACAGCCGACCGCGCTGGTGGCGAACCTGCCGTACAACGTGGCGGTGCCGGTCCTGTTGCACCTGCTGGCGCAATGCCCGTCGATCGCGACCGCGCTGGTGATGGTGCAGGCCGAGGTCGCCGACCGACTTGCCGCCGCTCCCGGCGGCAAGATCTACGGCGTGCCGAGCGTGAAGGCCGGATTCTTCGGCGCGGTGCGCCGGGCAGGCTCGGTCGGCCGCCAGGTGTTCTGGCCTGTGCCGCAAGTGGAATCGGGCCTGGTGCGCATCGACCGGTGGGCCGATCCGCCGTGGCCGATGGACGCTGAGCACCGCGCCCGAGTGTTCGCGGTCGCCGACGCGGCCTTCGCCCAGCGCCGCAAAACGCTGCGCGCCGCCTTGGCGGGTTGGGCGGGCTCCCCTGCCGAAGCCGAGCGCCGCCTCGTCGCCGCGGGAATCGACCCCGCCGCCCGCGGCGAGACCCTCGACACCGCCGCCTACGTCCGCCTCGCCGCCACCACGTAGCCGCCTCCAGGATGACCCGCGAAGCGCGTCAGTCCGCGTTCGAGGACGTGGGTGGCTGAGTTGCAGAACCTCCAGGATGACCCGCGAAGTGCGTTGGATGCACGTCATGGGCCATTCTGGAGGGTGGGTGAGCGCGCTAGGTCAGAGCGGCTTCGAGGAACTGAACGGCGTCCTTGTCGGTGAGGCCGAGCCTGCGGATGGCCGCGACGTAGTCGTTCGCGGCACGGCCCGCGCGGTCGCGGGTGGGGTCGCCGGTGGAGGCGATGAACGAACCCTGTCGGCCGCGTGTCTCCAGAACGCCTTCCTGCTCCAGCTCGCGGTAGGCGCGGGCGACCGTGTTCGGCGCCAGGCCGATGGTCGCCGCGAGCGCCCGCACGGTGGGGATTTTGGTCCCCGCCACCAAGTCGCCCGCACGAACCTGCTCGATCACGGCCAGGCGCAGCTGTTCGTACGGCGGGACGGCGGAATCCTGTGAGATGACAACTCGAAGCATCTACTCTCCCCTGACATGTCCCGGCGAACCTCTCGACGGGATCACTTCGTATTCATCGTCACACCATGTCGATGTTTTACATCCAAATTCTTGGGTACCCATGTACCTCTTGTCACGCGAGTCACACTGCCCCACCGCTGCGACTGTGTGTGATCGGTGCCGCAGAATGTCTTCCATGACCTCGACACCAGTCACGATCTATCACAATCCTCGGTGCAATACTTCCCGAACCGCCCTGGGAATCCTGCGGGATTCGGGAGTCGAGCCCGTGGTCGTCAAGTACCTCGACACCCCACCTACCCGCGATGAGCTGAGCAAACTCCTCGACGACGCGGGCCTGACGCCCAGTCGGGCGGTACGCAGGCGCGAGCCGCTCTATGCCGAACTCGGCTTGGCCGATGCCGACGAACAGGCCATCCTGACCGCCATGGCCGCCAACCCGATCCTCATCGAGCGGCCAATCGTGGTCACTCCCAAGGGAACCGTCCTCGCCCGGCCGGCCGAGGCCGTCCGCGCCGTCCTGTAGTCACGTCGGGAGACCGCACAGTTCCGTCGGACGATGCGAGTTTGCGCCGGTTTTCCTCACAAACTGTGCGCTCAGCCGACCCCCACTCAAACGATGGTGGGCTCACGCGAGATAGGGCAGGACATGCACCGAGGGCCGCCGCGCCCGGAGCCGAGTTCGGAGCCCGCGATGCGCAGGACCTCGATGCCCGCCGCCTCCAGGCGGGCGTTGGTCTCGACGTTGCGCTCATAGGCGATGACGACGCCGGGGGCGACCGCGAGGGTGTTGTTGCCGTCGTCCCACTGCTCGCGCTCGGCGGTGACGTGGTCCAGGCCGGTGTCGATCACACGGAGTTTCGCGATGCCCATCGCGTCCGCCGCGGCCTCGAGGAACGGCTCCGGCCCGGCGATGTGCACGCCGCCGCTGCCGTCGCGGCGGATCGTGAAGGCCGCCAGCGTGTCCCGCACAGCGGGGTACATCACGACGGCGTCCACGTCGACCATGGTGCACACGGTGTCCAGGTGCATGGTGGCGCGGTTCTGCGCAATCGGCACGGCCAGCACCGTGTGCGCGAGGGCGTCGTCGAACAGGCTGCGCGCCAGCGCCTCCGCACCCGCCGGGGTGGTGCGCTCGCCGACCCCGACGGCCACCACGCCCAGCCCGAGCAGCAGCACGTCGCCGCCCTCCACCGGCGCGGTGTGCGACTCGTAGGCGCGCCGCACCCCCAGGAAGCGCGGGTGGAACGCGTAGATCAAGTCGGTCAGCGAGGTTTCGCGCACCCTGGCGGGCATGGCCAGCGCGGTGATCGCGAAGCGGCTGCCGATCCAGAACGACGAGTCCCGAGTGAACAGCAGGTTCGGCAGCGGCTCGATCACGAAATCCGCGCCGTGGTGCATCCTGCGCACCAGCGAGCCCGCGCTCGGCGCGATCGGCAGCTCGTCGAAGGTCATCCCGGCGGTGAGGATGTGCGCCAGCTCCGGCGCGGGCACACCGCGCAGATAAGCGGCGAGCTCCTCGGCCAGCGCGTGCCCGAGCCTGCGGGCGTCCACCGCCTTGGCCACGCCCTGCACCCGGGCCGCCCCGCTCGCCTGGAAGGTCTCCTCCAGCAACGTCGCCAGCAGCAACACCTCGATGCCTCGCCCGCGCAGGACACCGGCGAACATGTCGTGCTCGGCCTGCGCCCGGTCCACCCACGGCAGCCCGTCGAACAGCAACTGGTCGTTGTTGCGCGGCGTGAGGCGCTTGAGCTCGTCTCCGGGCCGGTGCAGCATCACCGTCCGGAGCCTCCCGACCTCGGAATCTACGGACATGGGAGGTGAGAATACCGTTGTGGACATGCACATGCCCGATTGGAAGGCCAGGGAGTTGACGCCCGGCCAGTTGTCGCAGCGCAGTGGAGTGGCGGTGTCGGCGCTGCACTTCTACGAGCGCGAGGGGCTCATCGCCGCCCGCCGGACCAGCGGAAACCAGCGCCGCTATCCGCGCGAGACGCTCCGCCGAGTCGCGTTCATCCGGATCTCGCAGCGAGTGGGTATTCCGCTGCGCGACATTCGGGCCGCTCTGGAGACCCTGCCCGACGGTCGCACGCCCACTCGCGCCGACTGGGCCCGCCTCTCGGCGTCGTGGCGCACCGAGCTCGATTCCCGCATCAACCAGCTCACCACGCTGCGCGACAGCCTCACCGGCTGCATCGGCTGCGGCTGCCTGTCGCTGTCGAGCTGCGCCCTCGCCAACACGCACGACCAGCTCGCCGAACTCGGCCCCGGCGCGGCCGTCTTCGACCGCAACGTGAAACTCACGCCCGAACCCAAATGCGTTTCCAACCTCCAGAACGACCCGTGAGTTGCGTCAGATGCACGTCTTGGGTCATTCCGGAAGTTCTACGGCTGCGGGGCGTTGCGGCTTTTGTGCTTGCGGAGCAGTGAGCTGAAGCGGTCGTTGAGCGCTTGCATGACCCGCTCGTACGGCCACGCGAACTTGCGCTTCCAGAAATAGGCGACGCGGATGTCCGGCGAGGTGTGGATGAGGAAGGTGTTCTTCGCGATGCCGGCGAGAATGTTCTGGGCGACCTTCTCGGGCGTCACCGCCCGGTGTTCGAAGCGCCGCACCCAGCGCTCCACCTCCGGGTCGTTGCGGTCGATCCCGGCGATCTCCACGGTGTTCATCAACGGCGTCTTCACCGCGCCCGGCGCGACCAGGTGCACCGAGATGCCGTGCCTGCGCAGGTCGAACTTGAGCACTTCCGACACCCCGCGCAACCCGTACTTGCTGGCGCTGTAGGCGGCGTGCCACGGCAGCGCGATCAGGCCGGCCGCGGACGACACATTCACCAGCGCGCCGCCGCGACCCGCGGCGATCATCGGCGGAATGAACGTCTCTATGACGTGAATGGGGCCCATCAGGTTGACCTCGACCATCGACCGCCAGTGCCGGTGCTCCAGGTTGTCCACGGTGCCCCAGGCGGAGATGCCCGCGATGTTCATCAGCACGTCCAGGCTGGGCGTCTTCTCGTGCACCGCCGCGCCGAAGGCGGTAACCGCGTCGAAGTCGGAGATGTCCAGTGCCTGTGCGTACTCGACCTTGCCCCCTGCCGCCTCGACCTCGGCGACGGCGGCGTCCAGCTCAGCGGCGTTGATGTCGGTCAGGAACAGCCGCGCACCGGCCCGCCCGGCCGCCAGCGCGGTCGCCCGGCCGATCCCGCTCGCCGCCCCGGTGATGAGCGTCTTCTTGTCGTTCAGTGTTTTGCCTGTCGGCGTTTTGCCTGTCGGCGTTCTGCCTGCCACAACCTCACCCATCCCCGTCGACGGCGGCACTCACGGTTACGGTTACACCCTAACCGCTCACAGCGTAACGCCGTTACCCCCGATCGCGAGTCGCGACAGCGGTCAGCCCTTGTCGAGGGGGATGGTGCCGCGGGTCAACAGCGGGAGCAGGTCGTCGACGGGCAGCGGGCGAGCATAGAGGAAGCCTTGACAGCGGTAGCAGCCGAGCGACCGCAGCATGCGGGCGGCCCGCGGCGTCTCCACGCCCTCGGCCACCACGTCCAGATTGAACGAGTTGGCCAGGCCGACAATAGATTTCACAATCGCCAAATCGCCCGCGTCCAATCCCAAGTTGCGGACGAACCCGCGGTCGATCTTGAGCGCGTCGACCTGGAGCGACTTCAGGTGCGACAGCGAGCTGAAGCCGGTGCCGAAATCGTCGATGGCCGCCTTGACCCCGAGGGTCTTCAGCTCGCGGAGGGTGATCTGAGTGCGGTCCAGATCCTGCACCACGGCGTGCTCGGTGATCTCGAAGCACACCGCACTTCCCGGCACCCCGGTCTGTTTCAGGATCTCGTCCACCGAGTTCGCGAAATTCAAGCTGACCAGCTGCACCGGGGAAACGTTGATGCGCAGGACGAGCCGCTCGTTCGCGATGCCTGCCGCGCGCCACTGCGCGAACTCCGCACAGGCGTGCCGCATCACCCAGCGGCCGAGCTCACCGGCCAGGTTGGTCTCCTCGGCGACCTGGATGAAGGTGCCGGGCTGCAGCAGGCCGCGCGTCGGGTGCCGCCAGCGCACGAGCGCCTCCACCGCTACCACCGTGCCGTCGCGCAGGTCGATCTCGGGCTGGTAGTGCAGCACCAGCTCGTCGGTCTCGATGGCGCGCCGCAGCCGCAGCTCGATGTCGTCGCGCAGCTCCGCTTCGGCGCGCATCTCGTCAGTGAACAGGTGAATGTCGTTGCCGCCCGCCGACTTCGCCAGCAGCGTGGCCTGATCCGCCTGGCGCATCAGGTCCGTCACCGATGTGCGGCCCGGATACCCTTGCGCCACACCGATGGTCACCCCGCGACTGACGGTCTCCTCGCCCAGGGTCACCGGTTCGTTGACGAGCGTGCGGATCTGCCGCGCCAGGTCGAGCGGATCGGTCCGCGCCGCGGCGGGGACCACGGCGAACTCGTCCCCCGCGATCCGCGCCGCCAAGCCGTCGGGCTCCGCGAGCCCGCGCAGCCGCTCGGCGATCACGTTGAGGTAGTCGTCGCCCGCGGCGTGGCCGAGGAAGTCATTGAGCGCCTTGAGTCGGTCGATATCGAGAAACAGCAGCACCACGGGGCCCGGCTCACCGCCGGATTCGCCTGCGACGTCCGCCTCGCCGCCCGGGCGCGGGTCCACCTCGGGAGAGTCGGCGCCGGTGGGCTCGAGGCGATCGCGCAGCTGGTCTATCAGCGAGCGGCGGTTCAACAGTCCGGTCAGGTCGTCGTGCAGGGCCCGATGCAGCAGCAGCTCCTCGGCCGCTACCCGGGCCTGTAGCTGGGCAAACAGCGCCGCGATCGCCTTCAAGGCGTTGACCTCGTCATCGGACCACGTGAGGTCGCCGAACTTCACCAAACCGAGCACACCCGTCGTCTGATCACCGGACAGCAGCGGAATACCCAATGCGGAGGTTTCCTGAACCCCGGCGCCCGCGTCGATCCACTTCTGGTAATCCTCGGTGGCGGGCTCGGGGCGCACCACGATCGGCTCTCGTGCCTGCTCGGCCGCGGCGGTGACCGAGTCCGCCTCGGCGAAATGGATGACACCGAGCGGATCGGGCACTGGAACATTCTGCCGCACAGGCCATTCGGCGATCAATGTGGTTGTTCTGGAGGCCAGGTCGTGGTGGCGCAGGAAACAGGTGTCTACGCCGAAGTAGTCCACCAGGGTGTGCAGCACCTCGCGGCTGGCTTCGGCCATCGTCGCGGCGTTGACCGCCATCAGCTCCGAGGCCACCTGAGTCACCAGCAGTTCGAGGCTCGGCCGCCGACCGGCCATAGCGAACTCCAATCTGTGACCAACTGAGCCCAAACCCAAACCCGACGCGAGCAGATCCACAGCCGACTCCACAGCCGAAGCCGCGCTTGCTGCCCATTCGCGCGCGCCTATCGTAGACCACCAACAGCACCTGAACACGACGACTCGACAGGCTCAACCGGCCGTGTCACCGGCCGTGGCCGCGTCACGCAGGCTGATCGCGGTGGGTTCGGGCATATACCCCATCCGCAACAGCATCGCGATGTGCCGCGTCGGGGGCATGCCGATCAGTTCGCTTAGCCGTTGCCGCGCACCGGCCAGTCGCCCCGCGTAGGGGCCGGCGAGCTCCGCGAGCTCGGCGTCGTCGCGGGCGAACAGGAACAGCGGCACGATCGGCTGCACGCCAAGACCCGCGGCGTTGGCCGCGATCCATACACTCTCCATGGCCTGCCCGGCCCGGATGTCGTCAGCGGGCGCGGACCCGGCCGCCGTGACCGCCACCAGGGCCGCCGATGACTCCACCAGCTCGCCCACCCGGCCCCCGAGGCTGCGCCCGACCTCCGTGTCGCTGTGCAAGTCCCAGTCCGACAGCTCTGCCATGACGTCCGCGCGGCGGGCGAGATCGAGCATCGCGGCGCCCGGTCCCAGCTCCAGACTGCGGACGTCGAGGCCGCGGTCGAGCGGATCGACCCGCGGGTCGGCGAGCTCGTCGACCATTTCGTGGTGCAGCCGGGGAATCAGGAACCGTATGCGGTCGGTGTCGGCGAGGATGGCGGCGAGCTCGGTGATCACGTCCCGGTCGGTCGCCAGGCACAGGCCGGCGCCGTGCACCGATGCCGCCGACCGCAAGTCGTCCAGGACTTGCTCCGGAATGCCCGCGGTCGGGTCGGCGAGGTTCCGATTGGTGCTGCGTCGCAGCATCGGCCGGTACGCCGCGGCGAGACCGGCGTCTCGGCCGTCGCCGAGTCGCAGCTCGGCCTCCGGGCCCGCGCCGACGCCGTCCGGGTACAGCACGACCTCGCCGAGCACCCCCTTGGCCGCCGCGGCGATGCACATGTTCTGAACAGCCGCGCCGAGCGCGACGCGGCTCGCGCGGTAACCGACGTCCATCGCGGTGCTGCGAGCCGGATCCACCGCTACCCGAAGCGAGTTGTCGCGCACCGTGAACCGCCACGGCTGGCTGTTCCCGCCGGAGGGGGCAAGCTGGCCGGCGCGGACGATCTCGGCAACCTCGTCGCGCGGCTCGGCCAGATTCCGGAACGGGCCCTGGGCGGGGAACGGCGGCAGCGGCGGGCGTTGTTGCGGTTCGGCGAGTTCGCCCAGCCGCGTGGCGATGTCGACGTGGACCCGCCCGGACGGCAAGCCCGCCTTGGGATCCTGCCCGAACATGCGAACGGCCATCACCGCCGACGCCGCCGCCTGCAGCGCGTCACCCGCGAGATGCGGCCAGGTGGTGAGGGACTCGTCGATCTCGAGCATGGAGGCGGCCATTCGCGCGGAGAGCGATTCCACGCCGACGATATTCATCACGAACGGCACCTTCGCCGCCGCGGGCAGTGCCGCCAGGTCGGCGGCGGTGATTCCGTTCGCGCCGCCGTGGAACGGCACCCGGGTGGGTTCCAGGTCGTAGCGCTCCACGTCGACGGTGCCGCGGTCCGAGGTGACCATGACCACCGGGATGCGGCGCCTGCGGGCCTGCTCGCGCACGGCGAGTTTCACGTCCAGCGAGTCGCACACCTCGATCACCAGGTCCAGGCCGGCGACGAAGGCCTCCGCGGCGGCGAGTTCCACACCGTCGGTCCAGGTTTCGACGGCCAGGTAAGGGTCGATCTCCGCGATGCGGCGAGCCGCGAGCACGGTCTTGTTGAGCCCGTAGTCGAGCACCGAGTCGGGCAGCCGGTTGAGGTTGGACAGCTCGAGGCTGTCCCCGTCGGCGAGCCGGATCGTGCCGAACAGCCCTTCCAGCGCGAGGCCCACCGCGATGCCGTGCCCGACGCTCGCACCGACCACGCCGATATGCAGGCCTGCGAAGGAATCCTGCTCGGCCCGGAGGATCTTGTTGCGGTTGCGGTCCAGGCGTAGCCTGCGGTAAGCGCGCGGGCCGAGCACCCGCACCAGGGCGTTGCGCCACTCGAAGAACACCCAGCGGGGCGCCTCGTCGCGCTCCTGCGCGCCGACGCCGCGCAGCGCCTCCAACTCCGCCTGCTGGTCGGCGAGCAGATCCCGCACCGTGATTCCGGGCCGGGACCGAAGCCGCTCGATGTCATCCCGATCGCCGGAGACCCGCTCGTCGAACACTTGGGCCACACAGACCGGATCCTTCGGGTTCGTCACACCGCACCAGCCTTATGCAATTGGGATCTTTGCCGTCCGAACGCTCGAACCTCAACCAACCATGTTAACGAAGGATCACAGTTCGATCGAGATGTACAGCTCCACGCCCTTTTCCGTGGAAACCTCGATCTCCTCCTGGTAAGCCCGCACGATCTGCCCGGATGCCGTCGCGTCGTCCACTTGCGCCCAGACGTCCTCGATCACGTCCGCGTACTCGCCATTCGGAGCGAAACGGGCATACAGGCCCTTGGGGACGCGGATCAGCACATCACCGACCGGCGCATGCGCCGCGCTCGGATAGGGGTGGCAGACCAGCACGTTGTACTGCTTCTGCCCGGCTCGGTCCGCGGGCACCTTGGGCGGCGGGACCGGCACGTAGATGGTGTTGATGTCGCCGCCGCCGGGCCCGCGGTCACGCAGCCGGTCCTTGAGGAAGTCGACCAGGTCGCTGGAAGACACCTTGAAACTGGGCACCACCCGCGGAATCACGAGGCCCGCGTAGACCTGTTCGTCGCGCGTCGAGATCTGGTGGGTCACGGTTGGCTCCCGCCTGCCCCCAGCGGCTCCACGGAGAGGTAGAGGTCGATCTTGTAGGCGTGCGGATAACACTCGAAGTCACCGCGGAAGGTGCGCACGATCTTTTTGTGCTCCTCGGCATAGTCGATCTGCGTCCAGAGGTCTTTCATCACGGCCGGAAACTCGCCCATCGAGGAGAACTTCGCATATGTGCCCGCGGGCAGCCGAGCCACGATGTGGCCGCGCGTGACCTCGTCGAACGAGCCGCACTGATACCCGACGATCTGAGTGTTGTACGTGTTCAAGTCCGCCGAATAGTCGGTGTACGCACTCGCCAGCGGGCCGTTGAGGTCCTGGTTCAGCACAGCGTTCCAGGCCGCTTCCAGGGCCTGGTCGCGCAGTTGCCCCAGGGCGCGACGCGGGCTGCGCACCGGCAGCCCGGCCACCCAGGTCTCCTCGCGTTCGACGATCTGGAACTGCACTCGGCCTACCTCCCACGGGCCTGTCGTCGCCCGTACTCCCGCTGCGCTGTTACCTGTGACGAACAGCGATTATAGCGGTATGGGATAGTTCGCTCCGCGACCTGGTCCGCTCACGTGGTCGGGCCGCCTTTCACCCATTCGGCCCAGGGAACCATCCAGCCTCCATAGGTGTCCCACACCGGCAGCGGGGTGCCGCCGGAATTCACCACTTCGATCACGTCCCCGACACCGAACGTGTCCAGCATCCACTGCGCGTTCGCGGGCGAGAGGTTCACACAGCCGTGGGAGACGTTCGTCGACCCCTGCTGGCCGACGGACCACGGCGCCGAGTGCGTGTATTCGCCGTCGTCGGAGATCCGGACGGTGAGGTACACGGTCTGCTTGTAGGCGCCGGGATTCGGCGGGCACAGGCCGAATGTGCACGAATCCATCAGCGTGGACTGCGATTTGCTCGAAACCACGTGGGTGCCGAGGTGCGTCGGGTTCGACGGCGACCCGAGGCTGATCGGCATGGTGCTGACCAACTGGCCGTTGCGGAAGATCTGCATCTGGTGGGAACCGCCGTCCGCCTTGGCGATCCACGCGTCGTGGATGCGGTAGGTGGCGGCGCGGTCCTCTTGGCCGTAGACGCCGTCGCCCAAGTGCACCCCGTAGACGTTGGCATGCACCGTGACCGTGGTGCCGGGCTGCCAGAACCGCTCGGGGCGATAGCGCGCCGTGCGGTCGTCCATCCAGTACCAGGCGCCCGGCTGCGGCGGATTCGACACCACCTCCAGGGCCCTGGTCGCCGCGGCGCGGTCGGTGATGTTCTCGTCGAACCGCACCCCGATGACGGTGCCGACGCCGTAGCTGTCGGCGGCGTCCGGGCCGGGCACGAGTTCAGCGAAGGTCTGGGTTCGCGGGGTGACGGTGTTGACCTGCGCGGTGCGCCGGACCCGGCCCGCGGTCAGGCTGATCGCGTCCGCGCTGACCTGGTAGCCGGCGCCGTAGGCGAGTGGCTCGGTGGAGGTCCAGGTGGCCTGGTCGGGCGAGAGCGCGCCTGCGATCGACTTGCCCGATTCGGCGGTGACGGCGACCGCCGCCAGTGTGCCGCGGTCCGCCTTCACGACGATAGGCTGCCGCGGCGCAATCGGGCCGCCGTTGTCCGGCGAGATGGAGATCGAAGGTTTCTGTAGCAGGGGAGGCGCTGAATCCACTTTGCGCGCAGGCAAATCCGAACAGCCCGCCACCACCGACACCGCCGCCGACACCGCCGCCAAGGCCGCGCCGAACCGGCCGAGAGTTCTCGTCACGCTCATGTCCTTAATACCGCCCCCGCTGTCCCTCCAGTTACCAAGTATTGCTCATCAAGTACCCAATTTCAGCGCACCTACTCCCCCCGTTTCGCGCTGTGGCACCCGCAGCTGCGGGTGCCACTGCGCGAAACGGGTGTGGCTGGATCAGGAGGTGTGGAAGTCGTAGGCGTCCAGTGGGTACGTGCGCGAGTTCCACCAGGCCTCGACGGCGGGGGCCGGGCGCAGGAAGGGGGCGTCGCCGTGGTGGTCGAAGAAGTAGCTGTTGGCCGTACCGCAATTGCGGTTGTAGAACACCGAGGTCCGCTGCCTGCGCTGAACCTGCGCAAAGTACCGGTCGTGCGCGGCCTGGCGCACTTCGACGCGGTCCGCCCCGCGGCGGCGCGCGGCCGCGATGGCGCGCACCGCATGCCGGGACTGGTTTTCCACCTGCTGGAACCATGAGCCGCCGGTGAACGCGTACGGCCCCACCATCAGGAACAGATTCGGGAACTTGGGCACGGCGGCGCCGAGGTAGGCCTGGTAGCGCTGCGTGCGCCAGTATTCACCGAGGTCGACGCCATCGCGCCCGATGACGGTGAACCCGGGCACGCTGTCGGGTTGAAACACCCGGAACCCAGTCGCCAGCACCAACACGTCGACCTCGTGCGCGATGCCATCCGCGGTGACCACGCCGGTCGGCGTGATCCGGTCGATCGGGTCGGTCACCAGGTCCACATTGTCGCGGTTGAAAACGGGCCAGTACTCATTGGAGTAGGTCGGTCGCTTGCACCAGAACCCGTATGCCGGACGCAGTTTCGCACGCAGACTCGGGTCCGGTACCTGCCGCTCCAGATTGCGCAGCATCAGCCGTTCCAGCGCGTGGTTCACCCACGGCGCCCGGGTGTAGTACTGCCTGCACAGCACCATCACCACTTCGGTGACAGTGAACTGCAACGCCCGCATGAGCCGCTGCGTCACCGGAAACCGCCGATAGATCCGCTGCTCGCGCTCCGAAATCGCGCGGTCCGGCTTCGGGAAGATCCAGATCGGCGTGCGCTGGAACACGGTCAGCCGCCGCACCTGCGGCGCGATCGCCGGAACCACCTGCACCGCGGTCGCGCCGGTGCCGATAACCGCGACGCGTCGCCCGCGCAGATCCACGTCGTGATCCCACGCCGCGGTGTGCATGGTGACGCCCTGGAACGCGCCCACACCCGGAATATCGGGCATCCGCGGCGTGGCGAAGCTGCCTGTGGCGCCGAGCAGGAATCGTGCGGTGAGCTCCGAGCGCGTTCCGGCGTCCCGGTCGACCAGGGTGAGCTGCCACAGCGACCGCTCCTCGTCGAAACGCGCCCGCTCCACGTGCGTTCGGAGCCGAAGATGCTCGGCCAGGCCGTATTTGGCAACGCAATGGTCGGCGTAGCTTTTCAGCTCCGCACCCGGCGCGTAGGCTCGCGACCAGTGCGGGTTCAGCTCGAACGAATACGAGTACACCGACGACGCAATGTCGACCGCCACCCCCGGGTACGTGTTGTCACGCCACGTCCCCCCGACATCGTCGGCCGCGTCGACGATGAGGAAGTCGTCGAGCCCGCTGCGCTTGCACCGGATGCCCGCGCCGATTCCCGAAAACCCCGCCCCCACAATGACAATTTCCCGGTCCGCCGACATAGCCTCCGACGATTCCACATGTGTACGCCTGAGGTCCACAACTCGTGGCGGCGCCAGGCAGGCTCCACGCCGGATCACCGGAGAAAAACTTCCACAATGACCGGCGAAGTGCGCTACTCGCACTTCACGGGTCGTTTTGGATATCGCAAGCCGGAGTGTGGGTTGCACCGAAAGCGTGGTTTTACCGGGGGTTTCGCCGCCACTCGAGATGACGGACGTCACAACATGGCGTGTAATAGCTTCCGTGCATGAGATCCGTCAAGTGTTTTCTCGCCATGTTTGCCGATACCGTAAGGGAGCGTCATCATGAGTCCGGAAATCGCATCATCGGCGCGGCCTGGCACGATGACCTCGCCGCTGTCGGCCCTGTCCGCACGCGCCTCACAGGCGATCCTGCAAGAGCACCCGCGCTCTGACGAGACCGGACGTTTCGTTGCCAACGGGAAGCCCGCGCCAAGCGCCGCGAAAAAGGCTCCCGCGCGCGGGACGACTGCCCGCAAGTCAACTGCCCGCAAGTCAGCTGCCCGCAAGGCCACCGCGGCCACGACAACCACGCGCACGGCAGCGGCCCGCAAAGCCACCGCGCGGAAGGCGGTGGCGCGCAAGGCCACCGCCCGCAAAACCGCCGCCCGCAAAACCGCCACTGCCCGCACGACGGCCGTCGCCCGCAAGACCGTGGCGCGCAAGACTTCCGTCGCCCGCAAGACCGTGGCGCGCAAGGCCGTCGCCCGCAAGCGGCCTGCCGCGGCGAAGGCCACCGCCAGGAAGACCAGCACGGCCCGCACCGGCTCGACGAAGCCGCTGGAGGTCGTCGCCTGGCGCGAAGACGTGTCGATCCGCATGGTTCCCAGGACGATCACCGCGGGCCGGGTCAAGGTGCGAACCAAGGTGACCTCGAAGAAGGTGTCGAAGACGGTGGGCATGCAGTACGAGGAGTGCACGATCATCCGCGAGAAGATCAAGCCCTCCGAGTACTCGAAGTTGAAGATGCAGCGCCAGTTCGGCAAGTCGAAGGACCACGACCTGGAGTTGCGACTGAAGATGGACCAGGCCGTCGTCACCAAGAAGCTCGTTCCGCAGGAGCGGATCAAGCTGCAGGTCAAGACGGTCCGCAAATCCATGAAGGTCACCGAGACGGCCCGCTCGGAGCAGCTGCAAGTGGTCCAGCAGCCAAAGATCAAGGCGCCCAAAGCCGCCGACCTGATCCGGCACGAAACAACGACAGCGGCCGCGGCCAAGCCCGCGCCGCGCAAGCGCCGCCCGGCCGCCCGCAAGAAGAAGTAGCGGCCAGACTTCACACCCGTTTCGCGCGGTTTCA